>DATFVL010000059.1 GCA_035260325.1 Candidatus Methylomirabilota bacterium
CGCCAGGACCGGCGCGTCCGCCAAGCCCCCGAAGACGCGCGCGGCGACCGTGACGAGGACGGCGGGGCCCGCCCACGCCGCGACCGCGACGAGGCCGGCGGACGGGGGGCGCGGGAGCGCGGCGACGGTCAGGGTGGCGACAAGCGGCGCCACGACGATCGCGAGCCACCAGAAGGCGCCGACGCCGGCGATCCTGATCGAGCCGGGATCACCCGGGAGCAGGGGAAGGAGGATCACGCCCGCGACGAGGCCGGCCAGGACGGAACATCCGACGCGGCGCCCGGCGGCCGTGGGCATCGCGCGATTATAGCCCGGTCGCGCCGCGGGTCCGGAATCGGTATGCTAACGGGCGACGTCTATTGTAGCGGGGTCCGCGAGCGCAGCTTGAACCGTGGGTGGCCTGAGCAAGATACGCGTGGCTCCGACCTGCCCGTTCCACACGAAAGGAGAGCTTCTTGAGCGACAAGATCGAGCGCGTGATGCTGGTGACGGCGCACCCGGACGACTCGGAGTTCGGCGCGGGCGGGACCGTCGCGAAGATGGCCAAGGAAGGCCGCGAGGTGACCTACGTCATCGTCACCAACGGCAACAAGGGCTCGAGCGACCGCACGCTGACGCCCGAGCGGCTCGCGCGGATCCGGGAAGAGGAGCAGCGCAACGCGGCGCGCACGCTCGGCGTCGCGCGTGTCGAGTTCCTCGGCTACCCCGACTGCGAGGTCGAGGACACCCGCGACGTCCGGCGCGACGTCACGCGGCAGATCAGGAAGTGGCGGCCCGACCTCCTCATCTGCCAGAACCCGAACCGGACCTACAACCTCGGCGGCTCCCACCGCGATCACCGCGTCGCCGCGGGCGTCGCGCTCGACTGTGTCTATCCCCTGGCGCGCGACCACATGGCCTTCCCGGAGCTGCTGCCCGAGCACGAGCCCCACAAGGTCCGCCTCGTCTACGTGATGCAGTGGGAGAACCCGCACGTCGTCATGGACATCTCGGACTTCATGGACCTGAAGCTGAAGGCCCTCGCCTGCCACGCGAGCCAGTTCGCCGACTTCGTCGCCGTCGAGAAGCGCGTGCGTGAGCGCTCCGCCGAGCTCGGCAAGACGAAGGGCTACGCGTACGCAGAGGCGTTCGACCAGATCGTCATGCAGCGATGAAGCGATAGAATGAATCGCGTCAAGCCGAACGCAGCCGCCACGCACCTCGATCAGGGCACGTCCGGAGTGCCACCGGCCTCGCGGGCGTCGGTAGAATGAATCGCGTCAAGCCGAACGCAGCCGCCACGCACCTCGATCAGGGCACGTCCGGAGTGCCGCCGGCCTCGCGGCATCCGTTACAATGACCGACCGCGGGCTCGTCGTCGCCTCGCTCGAGGCGACGCCCCGGCTCCTGCGGCTCCTCACCGCCGACGCGACGGCCGCGCAGGCGGCGACGCCGCCCGCGCCCGGCGAGTGGTCCATCGCCGAGGTCGTCCGCCACCTCGTCGAGGGCGACCGCGACACCTTCGTGCCGCGGCTCCGGCTCATGCTCGCCGAGGCGCGGCCCGTGTTCGCGTCGCGGCGACCGGAGCCGGGCGACGCCTCAGACGTCGCGACGCTGCTCGACGTCTTCGCGAAGGCCCGGGGGCAGGCGGTCGGGCTGCTCGCGGCGCTCGACGACCCGGGCTGGCGGCGGGAGGGCGTGAGCCCGAGCCGCGGCGCGCTGAGCGTCGAGACCTACGCCCGGACGATGGCCGCGCACGACACGGAGCACCTCCGGCAGATCCACGCCGGCCGCGTGGTCCTCGGCCTCCTCCCGCGACGCTGCGAGGCCCGCCTGCCACTCGCCGTCCCCGAGCTCGTCGCCGCCCTCCGCGCGACGCCGGCCCGTGTCGCCGAGCTCGCGCGCGGGCTCGACGCGGAGCGGCTCCGCCGGCGCCCCACGGAGGGCGAGTGGTCCATGAAGGAGGTGATGGCGCACCTCCGGGACCTCGAGCGCGACCTCTTCCTCCCGCGCCTCCGTCGCATCCTCGAGGAGGAGCGGCCGCGGTTCGAGTCGTTCGACCCCGAGGCCTGGGCGCGCTCGCGCGACCACCGGGAGGGGAGCTTCGAGGCGGACCTCGAGGAGTTCACCGCCGCCCGGGCACGGACGCTCGCCTTCGTCGAGGCGCTGCCGGACTCGGCCGTGGCGCGGGTCGGCCTCTCGGGCCACTTCGGGCCGGTCACGCTCGCGCAGTACGCGACCCACGTCGCGGACCACGACCTCGAGCACCTGGGTCAGCTGATGGCAGTGCGAGGTGAGCCGGTTCGACCGGCGAGCCGAGCCTTTCAATGATCGACAATAGTCCCGTTCTCGCGAATCCCAGCGTCCGCCGCGTCCAGGACGCGCTCGATGCGCTGGGCGGCGGCCATCGCGTCGTCGCGCTCGCCGAGTCGGCGCGAACGGCGGCCGACGCCGCGCGGGCGCTCGGCTGCCGCGTGGACCAGATCGTGAAGTCGCTGGTCTTCCGGGGACGCCAGACGGAGCGCGCGATCCTCGTCGCGGCGAGCGGCGGTAACCGCGTGGACGAGGGGAAGGTCGCCGGCCTGGTCGGCGAGCCCGTCGCGATGGGCGACGCCGCGTTCGTGCGCGCCCGCACGGGGTTCGCGATCGGCGGCGTGGCGCCGATCGGCCACGCGGAAACCTTCCCCGCGCTGATCGACGAGGACCTCCTCCGGTGGGAGGAAATCTGGGCCGCGGCGGGCCATCCGAGCACGGTCTTCAGGCTCACGCCGGCGGACCTCGTCAAGATGACGGGCGGCCGCGTGGCCGCCGTCAGGGCCTAGCCGCCACGCGCCCCCTCTGGGGGTAAAATACCGGCCGTGACCGGTCGCCGCTCGGCCCTCCCCGTGCTGGTCGCGCTCCTGCTCCTCGGCGCCACCGCCGCCGTCGCGCGCGGCCCCGTCGTCCCGCCGGCGGCGCCGGCCCTCGCGCGCGACGTCGAGGCCCTCAGCGCGCCCGACATGGAGGGGCGCCGCTCGGGGACGCCCGGCGGTGAGCGAGCCGCGCGCCGCATCGCCGAGTGGATCGAGGCGGCCGGACTCCGCCCCGGCGGCGAGCATGGCACGTTCTTCCAGTGGTTCGCCGTCGAGACCGGCATCGCGCTCGGGCCCGCGAACGAGCTCGCCCTCGCGAGGCCGGGCGGCCGCCGCTTCGAGGTCGGGCGCGAGTGGACGCCGCACGGCGGCTCCCTCACGGGCGCGCTGAGCGCCGAGATCGTCCTCGCGGGCCGGGGGGCGACGAGCGACGACGGGAGCTTCGACGACTACGCGGGCCTCGACGTGCGCGGCCGGATCGTGGTGGCGCTCAACGGCACGCCGGGGGCACTCGGCACGACGCGCGTGTCGCGGCTCGACAAGCTCATCGCAGCGCGACGCCACGGCGCCGCCGCGCTCCTCCTGGTCGCCGACGCGCTGCCGCCGCTCGACGCGACGGCCGCCCGGGTCGGGCTGATCTCCGGGACGCTCACGCGCCAGGCCGCCGGGGCGCTCCAGACCGGCGATCGCGTGAGCCTCAGGGTGGACCTCGCGGCCGCCGTGCGGCGCGGGGCGAACGTGGTCGGCATCCTCCCCGGCGCCGAGCCCGCGCTCGCCGACGAGGCGGTCGTGATCGGCGCGCACTACGACCATCTCGGGCGCGTGGACGGTGTCGTCCATCCGGGCGCCGACGACAACGCCTCGGGCACGGCGATGGTCGTCGGCCTCGCGCGCGCGTTCGCGGCGGCGGGCGGCGCCCCGCGCACGCTCGTCGTCGCGCTCTTCGGCGGCGAAGAGCTCGGCCTCCTCGGCTCGCGGCACTACGTGCGCGAGCCCGCGGTGCCGCACGCCAGGACGGTCGCGATGGTGAACTTCGACATGGTCGGGCGGATGCGCGAGCACCGCCTCGTGATCGCCGGCGGGGACAGCGCTCGCGGCCTCGCCGACGCGCTCGCCCCGGCGCCGCCGACGCGCGTCACGCTGGAGCTCCGCGGCAACCCCTGGGGTGCCTCCGACCACAGCCTGTTCTACGACGCCGGCGTGCCCGTCCTCTTCTTCACGACGGGCGCCCACGCCGATTACCACACGCCGAGCGACACCGCCGACAAGATCGACGCCGACGCGATGGCGGAGATCGCACGGATCGCCGCGGCGGCGATCGAGCGCCTCGCGGGCGGCGCGCGTCCCGCGTACGCGCGCGTCGCCCCGCCCGGGCAGCGCCCGGCGCAGGGGCCGCCCGTGGGCGGCGCGTTCCTCGGCGTCGTCATCACGCAAGCCGGCGCCCGCGACGGGCTGCGCATCGGCGGCGTCGTGCCCGGCAGCGGCGCGGCGACGGCGGGGCTCAGCGAGGGCGACGTGATCGTCCGCCTCGGCGGCGCCGCGGTGGACAGCTTCGACGACCTCCGGGCCGTGCTGCGCGGCAAGAAGCCCGGCGACGCCATCCGGGTCGTCTATCTGAGAGACGGCGACGCCCACACGACCTCGGCCACGCTCGGCGCGCGGCCGTAGCGCCGGCGGGTCACCCCCGAACTCGAGGACGACGACGATGACCGCCGACGAGGTGAAGGCCGCGACGACGCTGACGGAGCTGATGCGCCGCCGCGCCGCGCTCACGCCCGACGCGCCGTACTTCCACCTGTACGGCGAGACGGTGACGTACCGGCGCCTCTGGGAGCAGAGCGCGCGCCACGCGGCGGGGCTCGCGCGCGCGGGCGTGGGCGCGGGCGAGAGGGTCTGCCTCATCTACCCGACGTGCGCCGAGTTCTTCTACACCTTCTTCGGCGCGCTGCGGCTCGGCGCGGTGCCCGTCCCGCTCTACCCGACGCTCGGCGTCGAGGGGACGGCGAGCATCCTCCGGAACTGCCAGGCGCGGGCCATCGCGACGATCGGCTGGTTCAGGAAGGGCGTGGACGAGAGCGTCGGGCTGACCACCGGCGCGCCCGCGATCCTCGAGCCTCCCGACCTCGACGTGGAGGGCCGGGCGCCCTCGGCTCCGCCCGCGCGCGAGGACGACCTCGCCTTCCTCCAGTACACCTCGGGCAGCACGAGCCATCCGCGCGGCGTCATGTTGAGCCACGCGAACGTCGTCGCGACGATCAAGTTCATGGCCGAGGCCGCGGGGCTCACGGCCGAGGACCGGGTCGTGTCGTGGCTGCCGCTCTACCACGACATGGGGCTCATCGGCTGCTCGTTCACGCCGCCGCTCACGGGCACGCCGCTCTGGCTCATGCCGCCCGACCTCCGGAGCCCGCGCGCGTGGCTCGAGCTGGTGACCGAGGTCCGAGCGACGTTCACGGTGTCGCCCGACTTCGGCTACCGGAACTGCGTCCGGCACGTCCGCGACACCGCGGGTCTCGACCTCACGAGCCTCAAGGCCGCGCTCTCGGGCGCCGAGCCCGTGCGCGTCTCGACGATCGAGGCGTTCGAGCGCCACTTCGGCCTCGCGGAGATCGTCCGCCCGTGCTACGGCCTGGCCGAGGCGACGCTCGCCGTGGCGATCTGGCCGCGCCGGGCGCCGCTCAGGCTCGACGTGAGCGGGCGCTTCCTCTCGGTGGGCCGGCCGTGCACCGGCGTCTCGGTGCGGATCCTGGCGCCGCTCGACGCCGGCGCGGGCCTCCACGACGACACCGCGCTCCCGCCGGGGGTCGAGGGCGAGATCTGCGTCAAGAGCCCGGGCGTGATGCGTGGCTACTACGGGGACCCCGAGGCGACGGCGCGCGTGCTCATGCCCGACGGCTGGCTCCGGACCGGCGACCTCGGCTTCGTGGACAAGGACGGCTACCTCTTCGTCGCGGGCCGCTTGAAAGATCTGATCATCCTCGGCGGCGAGAACATCCTGCCGGCGGACGTCGAGGAGGTCGTGGACACCGTCCCCGGCGTCCGCTACTCGGCGGCGGTGGGAATCGACAGCGCGCGCGCCGGGACCCAGCGCCTCCACGTCGTCGCGGAGGTCCGCAGCGAGAGCGCCGGCCACGACGAGTACCACGGCCTCGTCCGCGAGATCGTGAGCCGCGTGCACAAGGCGCGCGGCCACCGTCCCGCGCGCGTCCTCCTCGTGCGCGCGAGCTCGATCCCCAAGACGTCGAGCGGCAAGATCCAGCGCTCGCGCCTCGTCCAGATGATCCGCGACGGCGAGCTCCGCGAGCGGGTCGTGTACGGCGGGCACTGAGGGGAGCGCCGCCGATGGAGTTCGGCTGCCACCTGCCCGTCTACGGCGCCGCCGCCACGCGCGACGTGCTCCTCGGCTTCGCGCGCCGGATGGAGGCGCTCGGCTACGCCTCCCTCTGGGCGAGCGACCACGTCGTCATCCCCTACGCGATCGCCTCGCGCTACCCCTACAGCCCGACGGGCGACTTTCCGCTGCCGCCGGCGACGAACTTTCTCGAGCCCCTGACGGCGCTCGCCCTCGTCGCGGGCGCGACGGAGCGGATCAGGCTCGGCACGACGGTGCTAGTCCTGCCCCACCGCCACCCGGTCCTCGCCGCCAAGATGCTGGCGACGCTCGACCATCTCGCGCCGGGCCGGGTGGTCCTCGGCGCCGGCGTCGGCTGGATGCGCGAGGAGATCGAGATGTTCGGCGTGCCCTACGCGCGGCGCGGCGCCTGGAGCGACGAGGCGATCCGCGTCATGCGGGCGTGCTGGGCGGGCGAGCGCGTCGAGCACCGCGGCGAGTTCTGGCGCTTCCCGCCGTTCGCGGCGCTGCCGCGGCCGGCGCGCGGCACGGTGCCGATCTGGATCGGCGGCCATACGCCGCGCGCCCTCCGGCGCGTCGCCGAGCTGGGCGACGGCTGGCACGCCGCGTTCCCGACCGCCGAGAAGATGCGCGCGGGCGTCGCCGACCTCGAGGCCGCGTGCACGAAGGCCGGGCGCGACGTGAAGTCGCTCGTGATCAGCGCGCGCGTGGGCCTCCCGGCGAAGCAGGACGCGGAGGCGCTCGTGAGGGAGATCCGGGCGCTCGCGGCGCTCGGCGTGAGCCACGTGATCCTCGAGTCGCGCGTCCGCGACCTCGCCGACCTCACGCAGATCTACGAGAAGTTCGCCAGGGAGGTCCGCCCGAGCGTCTGAGCCGGGCCGGCGCCCCTGCTGGAGCCTCGTCCGAAAACGCTACGCGCGACGCGTCAGATCTTCTCGCCGAGCTTCGCCCAGTCGTCCAGGAACTTCTTGAGCCCGATGTCCGTCAGCGGGTGCTTCATGAGCTGCTCGAGCACCGCGAACGGAAGCGTCACCACGTGCGCGCCCGCCTTGGCGGCGTCGATGACGTGGAGCGGGTTGCGAATGGACGCGGCGAGCACCTGCGTCTTGAACCCCTGGACGCGGTAGATCTCGCAGATGTCGCGGACCAGGTCCATGCCGACGGCGGCGATGTCGTCGAGGCGCCCGAGGAACGGGCTGATGTAGTAGGCGCCGGCCTTCGCGGAGAGGAGCGCCTGGGTCGCCGAGAAGCAGAGCGTCTGGTTGACCCGGATGCCCTTGCCCGTGAGGTACTTCACCGCCTTGATCCCGTCCTTGGTGAGCGGGCACTTCACGACGACGTTGTCGGCGATCTGGCGGAGCTCCTCGCCCTCCTTCACCATGCCCTCGAAATCCGTCGCGACCACCTCGAGGCTCACGTCGCCGGGCACGACCGAGCAGATCTCCTCGACGAGCGGCCGGAAGGGGCGCTTCTCCTTGGCGATCAGCGACGGGTTGGTGGTGACGCCGTCCACCAGGCCGAGCGCGACGCCCTCCTTGATCTCGGTCACGCTGGCGGTGTCGAGAAAGATTTTCATTCGTTCCTCCTGAGGGTCACGCGCGTTCCCGCGCGGACCGCCTTGAATGCCTTGGGATCGCCGACGATCCGCCCCACGACGTTCACCGGGCTGGCGGGACGGATCTCGTCGCCCCGGCTCATCGGCGTCGGGCCGAAGAAGACGCAGAACGCGCGCCCCGGCGGCCAGTAGCCGAGGTCGCCCGGCTCGACGACCTCCCGGGGCGACTCGGGAGCGGCGGTGAGGCCGATGTCGAAGTAAATCTCGTCGCCCCAGGTGTCGGCCTTCGCCTCGATCGGCAGCGCGTCCCAGATCGCGGCGGCCGTCTTCGAATCGTTGAGCCGCGCCTCCGTCGAGACCCGGCCCGCCGTGATCACGATCGCGCGATCCGCCACGGGCTCAAGCCTAGTCCTCGCGGCGAAGAGGTGTCAACTGCGCCGCATCAGGCGGAACGCGATGTTCGGGCCGAGGCGGCCCTGGTACGCGAGCCAGATCCAGAGCATCGCGAGCGGCTCGAGCAGGCGCGCCTGGGCGAGCGGGCCCGCGTCGACGACGTCGAAGCCGAGCGCCTTCACCAGCTCGCTCACCGTCGCCTTCGCGCCGGCGTCGCCGCCGCAGACGAACATCGTAGCCGGCGCCTCCGGGTAGCGAGGGTCGGTCATGTTGCCGGCGCCCGTCGTGTTGAGCGCCTTCACGACCCTGGCGCCCTTCGCCCAGCGCGCGACCGACTCACCGCCCGACGTCGTGTGCCCCACGCTGAGGGCCGAGAGGTCGGGCCGGAGCGGGTTGGTGCAGTCGATCACCACCTTGCCGCCGAGGTCGCCCGCCTGGCGAATCGCGCTCTCCGTCGCCTCGAACGGCGTCGCCAGCACGACCACCGGGCCGAACGCGGCGGCCTCCGCCACCGTGCCGGCGCGGGCCGACTTCCCCGCCGCCGCGACGAGCGCCTGCACCTTCGGGCTCTTCGCGTCGCGTGCGCCGAACATGACGTCGTGCCCGGCGAGCGCCCAACGCGTGCCGACGGCGGACCCGACGTTCCCCGTGCCGATGATCCCGATTCGCATCGCGCCTCCCGTGGCGCGGCCTCAGCCGCGCCGCTCGTATTCTCCGAGCGTAGCATCGAGCGCAATCCGGTCGGGCACCGTGGACCACCCCTGGCCCTCGACGGCGAGCGCGCCGGCGCAGGCCGCCGCGCCCGCCGCGTGCCAGGCGTCGCCGGAGCGCTGGTACTCGACGAGGAACGTCGCGGCGAAGACGTCGCCGGCGCCCGTCGGATCGACCTCCGTGGCCGGCCGCGGCCGGACCTCGTGGCGGTCGCCGTTGACGAACAGGAGGGCGCCGTCGCGGTCCGCGGTGAGGACGCCGAGCGGCACGTGCTGGAGCCACTCGACGACCGACGCCTCCTGGCCGCGGACGTCCTCGCGCGAGAGGAAGAGCGCCTGGATGTGGTGCAGCAGCGGCCGAGGCGACTCCCACGGGCGCGGCGCCAGCCGCCCGTCGCGGCCCGTCGCGCGCAGCCACCCCTGCGCCGCCGCGCCGACCGCGCCCTCGGTGAACTCGACGGCGAGCC
>DATFVL010000060.1 GCA_035260325.1 Candidatus Methylomirabilota bacterium
CCGCAAGACCGGCCGGGGCTTCTACACGTACGCCGCTACGTAGGGCGAGCCGCAGGACGTCGCGGGGCTGGGGCCCCGCCGTCCGAGGCGAGCGAAATCTACGTAGCGCGGCGGCGCTGGTCCACGGCCTGGATCACCGTCGCGCGGTTCGCCTTCCACGCGGTCTCGAGCTGCTGATCGTACCCGGCGAGAGCCCACGGCACGCGCCGCACGATTCCTTCGATCCAGCCGACGACCGCCTGCTCCTTGCCGGGGATCTCGAGCGGCGCGCCCTCCCGCTGCTGGACGACGAGGGCGTGGGACTTCCCGGTCGGGATGAAGTTCACCGAGTGCTTCGTGACCTTCCGGTAGACCCAGACGACGTCCTCGAGCCGCACGACGGTGAGCCCGAAGAAGGTCCCGCGCAGCAGCCATGACGGCGTCAGGACGAGGTCGCCCGCGCGCTCGGCGCCGGCCGCCGTCTCGGCCTGGATCCGGGCCGCGATCTCCTGTGGCGTGCCGAACCGCTTGAGCCCGGCGACGGCGGGGTGGCTCGACGGGTCGCTCCGCCGCGCGAGACCTCGCCTCACGTTCCAGAGCGCCAGGAGCAGGAGCGGCGTCCCGAGCGCGAGCGCCCAGTACGCCTCGCTCCGGAAGCCGGTCGCGTCGAGCATGAACGGCAGGAACCTCCGATAGACGTCGGGCCGTCGCGCGCGGAGCTCGCCGAGCAGCTGCTCGTCGAGGCCCGCGGCGATCGGACCGAGCGCGCCGGACAGCCGCACGCCCTCCGCGCCGAGCGGCGCCTTGGCGAGGAGCAGGCGCTCGCCCACGCGGAGCACGCAGTAGTCCGCGGTGGTCTGCTCGCTCTTGACGGCGCGCGAGTACTTGTCCACCGTCCGCGTGATCGCGTGGAAGCCGGTCTCGAACCGCTCGTCACCGGTCACCGTCACGAAGTACCGGGTCGCGGCGTCAGGATTCGCCGTGGCGGCGAGCGTCCGGTGGTCCACCTCGAACGGGCCGAGGAGGGCGTTGTAGAGGTAGCTACCGTTGCCCCAGGCCAGGAGGGCGAGGCCCGCCAGGAGCAGCGCGTTGACGAGAAGCAGGTTGCGGGTGGTCCGCCGGACGTGCTCGCCGATCACGTTGTTCCAGATGGCTTCCTCCCGTCGCCGGCTCGCGCCGGCGTAGCGTACCGCGACCGCAGGCGGCGCGCGCGCACCAGGAGCAGCGCGCCCGCCACGCCCGCCGCGGCGAGCGGCGCGCCGAGCCACCAGCGCTGGCGCTCGCGCGCCTTCGCCCGGAGCGCCTTCAGCACGACCCGGTCGCCCGCGAGCAACTCACCACGCCCCGCCAGGTACTGGCGCATGCGCTCCTGCATGTCCTCGGACGCCGGGCGGGCGCCCCACCGCGCCTCCCGCTCGAGCGTCCTGACGCGCGCGAGCTCCGCGGCGCTCCGCGCGAGGCTGTCGCGCGTGTCCCAGTACGTCTCGCGCTCGTCCGCCGTCAGGAAGAGCGCCCGCGCGGCGGGCACCGCCGCCTCGCTCCACTCGAGCCACGGGTGATCCATCCCCGGGAAGAGCGCGAGCAGGAGGCCCGCCAGGCCGGCGGCGACCAGCAGCACGCCCGCGGCGCCGACGAGCGCGCCGCGCCCGCGTGTCCTGAGCGCGCGCGCGGCGGCGCCCACCCCGAGCCCGAGCGCGACCGCGGCGAGCAGCGCGCCGAACGCGACGACCACCGTAGCGCCGGTCGGCAGGTCCCACGCCCACGACGCGGCGAGCGCGCCCGCGCTCACGAGGACGCCGGCCGCCCAGCCGAGCGCGAGGCGTCCGCGCACCGAGCGCGCGAGGAGGGCGGCGGCCGTCGCGGGCACGACGAGGTACGCGAAGACGAGGAGGACGCCGGCGATCCGCACCGAGCTCGTCACCACCACGCCGAACGACGCGTAGAAGACGAAGTCCCAGGCGCGCACGGCCCGTCCGGCGGCGCCGGCGGCGTCGAACGAGATGGCGAGCAGCGGCCGGCGGATGGCCCAGTGGAGGAGACCGATCGCGCCGTAGAGGACCGCGAGCGTCGCGACCTCGCGCGGCGTGACGGTGAGGATGCTCCCGACCAGGAGCTGCTTGATGTGCTCGCTGCCCTGCGGCGCCTGATCCACGATCAGCACCGCCGCCGCGGCGGAGACCGCGTAGACGATCCCGATGATCGCCTCCTGCGGCACGGGCGCACGGCGCGTCCGCGAGATGGCGAAGAGCGCGGCGCCGCCGAGGGTGAACGCGAGCGCGTACCAGTAGGCGGCCTCGCTCTGGATCGGATGCCCCGCGAGGAATGCCAGGGTGACGCCGAGCGCGGCCACCTGGGCCAGCGCCAGGTCCACGAAGATCACGCCGCGGGCGAGGACGTGGAGGCCGAGGTAGACGTGGATGGCCGTGAGGACCAGGCACGCGAGGAAGGGGACCGCGAGGAGGTCGAGCACGCGGCGCCCTAGCGCGCGCCGCCCAGCGCCCGCGCGAGCCGCCCCACGTTGACGTCGAACAGGGCCACGTAGTCGCGCGCCGCGGGGTCGCCGCCGACCGACGGGATCAGCGTGACCGCGCGCGCGCCGCTCCGGGCGGCCACGTGCGTGACCACCGACGCGTCCGAGGAGGGCTCGGCGATCAGGAGCGGCACGTGCGCCTCCCGCATCCGTGTGGTGAGCTCGGCGAGCGACGCGGGGGACGGGGGGACGCCCGGCGCCGGCTCGACCGCCGCGACGATGACGAGGCCGAAGCGCCGCGCGAAGTACGGCCAGCTGTCGTGGACGACGACCGCGCGCGCGCCGCGGTAAGGCGCGAGCGCCGCGCTCCAGCGCGCGAGCCCGGCGCTGAGGCGCTCGACGAAGCGCGCGCGGTTCGCCGCGAAGGCCTCGCGCTGGGCCGGGGCGAGGCGCCCGAGCGCCGCGACGATCGCGGCCGTGATCGGCTCCGCGTTCGCCGGGTCGAGCCAGTAGTGCGGGTTGCCGAAGCCGTGGACGTGGACGCCGCGCTCGCCACGGACGCGCGCGACCTCCGTCTGGAGGAGGTCGATCCCCTTCGACGCGTCGAGGTCGTGCGGGCTCCCCGGGAGGAAGCGCGGGTCGTCGACGGTGCGGAGGACACGCGCGAGCCACGGCTCGTGGTCGAGACCGATGCGCACGAGGAGCCGCGCCTCCTTGAGGTGAAGGAGCTGGCCGGGCTTCACCTCGACCGCGTGCGGGTCGTGGACGGCGGGTGCCAGGCTCTCGACGGCGACGCGGTCGCCGCCGACCGCTTCGACGAGCGCTTTGAGGTCCGTGGACGTCGTCACGACGGGCAGCGGGCCGCCGCCCCACGCGGGGGCGGCGGCCAGCAGGACGAGGGCGAGGGCCCCGCGCACCTACGACTTCTTGGCGAAGATCGACTTCGGGATCATGCAGTGGACGCCCTTGCGCACGTCCACGACCTGGCTCACGCGGCAGTCGCCGACCATCGAGACGAGCGAGTACGCCTCGTAGCGCGTGAGCGGCACCGTCTTCTGGGCCGCGAGCAGGTCCACCGCCTCGCGCACCGCGTTCACCATCGCCTTGTTCAGGTCCTCGTCGAAGCCCGTCGTGATCCAGTGGGTCTTGCTCTCGATGCGCGGCCACTCGAGCTTCATGTCCTTCCGCACGATGAGCTGCATGACGATTTCGCGGGAGGCGCACTCGAGCGCGGTGAGGTTGACCTCGCCGTTGCCCTGCCGGCAGTGCGAGTCGCCCGTCCACACGAGCCCGCCCTTGAGGAACACGGGGATGAAGATCGTCGTGCCCTCCTGCAGCTCGTTGATGTCCATGTTGGAGCCGTTCTTCCAGGGGCGGAGTGTGGACACGGGCGCCATCGGATCGGTCGCGCCGCCCTTGCGCGGCGCCGGGTCCTTGGGATCGATGCCGACCGCGAGCGTGCCGGGGAAGGGCTGCAGGTCGACCACGATGCCCGGCTTGAACTCGGCCTGGCGCTTCTCCCAGTCCAGGTAGAAATAGCGCACGAAGCCGTCGGGCATCTCGGACGCGAGCGCGCCGATCGTCGGGAACTCCTTGCCCGGGAGGTTGAAGTTCACGCCGAACGCCTTGGGTACGATCTTGAGGATCCGAATCTCCATCACGTCGCCGGGCTCGGCGCCGTTGACGTAGATCGGTCCGGTCAGCGAGTGCGGCCCGCCGCCTGGGTTGGCCTTGCGGAGCGCGACGATCTCGTCCATCGTCGTGCCCGGCTGGATCTTGTTGTGCGAGTGCATCATGGTCTCGACCGCCACGACATCGCCGGAGTTCACGACGAGCTTCGGGGACTCCTTCGGATCGAGCCAGCCCCACTGCGTCGTCTCCAGGGTCGCCGGCAGCACGTGGTACTTCGCGCCGCCGACCAGCACCGCGCGGTCGCGCTTGGACTCCTCGATCTGCTGCGCGACGGCGTACAGCCCGGCCGCGAACACGACGGCGAGCACCGCGAGGGCGCCAGCGATCCGCTTCTTCGTCCTGAGTCGTGCCATTGCGCGTCTCCTTTTCGAGGTGAGCCACCGTGTTCAGGCGGTCGTTGCCTTCCGACGACGACGCCGTCGGGCGCGAGGGCGCAATGATAGCAGAAGAGGACGGAGCCCAGTCGGGACGCGGCCGCGCGTCTCTAGCGGACGGGGAGCGGCGGCGACGGGCGGCGGTCGGGGGCGGCGCCCGCCGCGGCGCCGGGCGCGCCCGGGAGCCGCGAGTAGCGCCCGCGGAGGCTGTCGAAGCGGCGCGAGCGCCGCAGGCGGAGCTTGTGGACCGTGTACCAGAAGAGGACCGCGAGGATCCTGAGGCCGTAGACGCTGGACGCGACCACGCTCGCCGACGACGCCTCCGGGAAGTAGCGCGTCGGCACCGCGATCTCGGCGATCCGGAAGCGCGCCGCCACGACCTGCGCGACGATCTCCTGGTCGAAGACGAAGCCGTCGGAGTCGAGCTGGAAGTTCACCGTCTCCAGCACCTCGCGGCGGAAGGCGCGGTAGCCCGTGTGGTACTCGGAGAGCCGGAGCCCGAACACCCGGTTCTCGAGCCCCGTGAGGAACCGGTTCGCGACGTACTTCCACCACGGCATCCCCTGCGC
>DATFVL010000061.1 GCA_035260325.1 Candidatus Methylomirabilota bacterium
ATTCGTTCTGGATCGCGCCGCACGTCATGACCTACTCGGGCGTGACGCTGATGGTGCTCCTGAGCTTCGGCGTCCTCGCCTGGACGACGCTCCGGCCCGCGGCCGCGGCGGGCGACGTCGTGCGCGTGCTCGGTCTCACGAGCACGCGCGGCTTCCACCTGGCCGCGTGGGGCATCGCGTTGACGGTCCTCGCGGCGCCGATCGACGATCTCTGGCACCGCCTCTTCGGGATCGACGTGACGCTCTGGAGCCCGCCGCATCTCCTGGGCCTCCTCGGCGCCGCGATCAACACGCTCGGCTGCTTCCTGATCGCGCGCGAGGTCTATCCCGCGACGAGCCGCGCGGGCGTCGCGGCGATCCTCGTCACCGGCGCGCTCCTCTTCACCGGCCTGCACCTGGTGGTGCAGCCCGCGTTCAGAATCGCGTACCTCCAGGGCGGCGTGTGGTTCCACTTCTACTCGATCCTCGCGCCGCTCCTCCTGCCCGTCGCCTACGTCGCGACGGCGCGCCTGTCGGGAAGCCGCTGGGCGCCGGCCGTCGTGCTCATCGGCGCGGTTGCCCTCGGGCTCGTCGGCCAGCAGCTCGCGCGGCTCGGCTTCGACCTGCTCCAGCCCGTCTCCGTCATCCAGGAGGAGATGCTCAAGGACCCTACGTCGCCGATCGCGGTCGCCAACGTCGTCGCGCGCAGGAACGGCACGGTGGCGGGCGCCACGACGAGCGTCGCCCAGCTCCTCGGGCTGATCCCGCTGGCGGCGATGGTGGCGGTGGACGCGCGGCGGAGGCCCGTGGCCGCGACCGTCGCCTACGCGCTCGTCCTCTTCGGGCTGATGGCCGTGAGGCTCGGCTTGCTGCCGGCGTACCAGGCGCTCGTGCCGGGGCCGGGCGACACGGTCGTCGCGCTGGCGCTGACGCTCGCCGCGGGAGTGGCGGGTGGCTTCGGGGCGGGCCGGCTCGCGGCGCTGCTCGAGCCCGCGCCGCCCCGCGCGCGCTAGCCCGCTACCGAATCACGCCGCAGGCGACGCGCGCTCCCGAGTTCCCCGTGGGATCGGTCTTCTCGTCGTCCGGGTCGGCGTGGACGACGAGGGCCAGGCCGGCGATGTCCTTGAGCGTCACGCCCGCGGCCGTCGCCTCGAGGTGGCCGGCGCCGTCCGCGCCCACCGTGAGGTTCGGGAGGTCGCCCGCGTGGGCGCCTTCGGGGTTCTTGTGGCCGTGCTTCTTGTTCCCGGGATTGAAGTGACCGCCCGCCGACGCGAAGGCCGGGGGCTCGCACGTTCCGACCGCGTGGATATGGAAGCCGTGCGCGCCGGGCTTGAGCCCGCTCACGCGCGCCGCGATCGCGACACCGCCGGGCACGTCGCGGAGCGTCGCGGTGCCGACGAGCTTCCCCTGCGCGTCCTTGAACTCGACGGTCACCGCCTGCGCGTACGCGAGCGCCGGTGGCAGCAGGAGCAGCCCCCCGAGGATCAACGCGAGCCGTCTCATCGCTTGAACTCCTTCGTCGCCGCCGCCAGCGCCTCTGGCGCGGCGAGCAGGTCGAGCGCGGTCAGGGCGAGCGCCTTCGCCCCCGCCAGCATGCCGGCGCGCGCCATCGGCGAGCGCGCCCACTCGGCGAACTCCCGCGAGTGGCCGGGCACGCCGTCGGGGGAGATCCGGATGTAAGGGTGGATCGTCGGCAGCGCCTGGCTGACGTTGCCGCAGTCGGTCGAGCCGTAGCCGGCCTCGCCGTCGTCCGCGTCCACGGGGAAGTCGATGAACGCGAGGTTCTTCTCGAACACCTCGGCCATCGCCCGGTTCGGCTTCATCGGGTCGTGGATCGTGCGCTCCGCGGTCACCTCGACGCGGCAGCCGGTGGCCGCCGCCGCGCCCTCGGCGCACGCCGTGAACCGCCGGAGGAGCTCCTTCAGATAGTCCTTGTCGATCGAGCGCAGGTAGAAGTCGGCGCGCGTGTAGTCGGGGATGATGTTCGGCTGCTCGCCGCCCTTGACGATGATCCCGTGGACGCGCGCGTCCGGGTGGATCTGCTGGCGCATCTGGTCGAGCGCGACGAAGAGCTGGATGACCGCGTTCAGCGCGTTCACGCCGCGCCAGGGCCACGACGACGCGTGCGTCGCCTTGCCGTGGAACTCGGCCTTCACCTTGGCGAGGCCGAGGGTGGGCCGCCACACCTGCGTGCCGCAGCGGCCGTGGATCATCATGGCGGCGTCCACGCCCTCGAAGACGCCCGCCTCCAGCAGCCGGACCTTGCCCGCGCCGCCCTCCTCCGCGGGCGTCCCGATCACCTGGACGCGGCCGGGGAAGGGGAGGCGGCCGAGCGCCGTCGCGAGCGCCGCGCCCGCGCCCGTGCCCGCCGTCGCGATGACGTTGTGGCCGCACGCGTGGCCGATCCCGGGCAGCGCATCGTACTCCGCCAGGATCGCGACCGTCGGCCCCGGGCCGGCGCCCTCGATCGTCGCGCGGAACGCGGTCGGCAGGCCGCCGACGCCCCGCTCGACCTTCGCCCCGTGCTTCTCGAGAAACGCGGTGAGCCAGGCGTGCGCCTGCTCTTCCTTGAAGGCGAGCTCGGGGTGGCCATGGATCCGGTGCGAGAGCGTCTCCAGCTCGTCGGCGAGGCGGTCCACCGCCTCGGCGACCTTCGGCTTGAGCGTGTCCGCCGGCGGGGTCACGTCGCCTGCCGAAACTCGGCCTGAGCCCGCGTGACGAGCGACGGGTCCGCGAGGAGATCGCACACCGTCATGGCCATCGTCTTGGCCGAGACGAGCATGCCCTCGCGGGCGAGCGGGCTCCGCGCGGCCGCCTCGAAGGCGCGGGAGTGGATCGGCGTCCCGTCGGGCGCGATCTTCACCATCGGCTGGATCGCCGGGATCACCCGGCTCACGTTGCCGATGTCGGAGGAGCCGAGCCGGTCCGTGGCCTCCGGCGACTCGGTCACGCCGAACGTCGTGAGGTTCGCGCGGAAGGCGTCGAGGAGCGTCGCGTTTCGCTTCATGGGCTCGTACATGGTGTCCCGGTGCTCCACGACGCGGAGCTCGCAGCCGGCGGCCTTCGCCGCGCCCTCCGCGCACCGGATCACGCGCTTCTGCAGCTCCCACATGTAATCGAGGTTGAGCGCGCGCACGTAGAACGTCGTCGCCGCGAACTCGGGGATGATATTCGGCGCGGCGCCGCCGTGGGTGATGATGCCGTGGACGCGCGCGTCCGGCCGCACCTGCTGGCGGAGCATCGCCACGTTGTTGTAGGTCTGGATCGCCGCGTCGAGCGCGTTCACGCCCTGCCACGGGTCGGCCGACGCGTGCGCCGCCTTGCCGGTGAACTCGAAGCCGACGCGAACGATGCCGAGCAGGTCGGAGTGCCCGATCCAGCGGTCGAAGCCGTGGACCATCATCGCCGCGTCCACGTCCGCGAAGACGCCGCCCGTGATCAGCTTCACCTTGCCGCCGCCGCCTTCCTCGGCCGGGGTGCCGATGACCTGGACGCGTCCCTTCGGGAGCCGGTCCCGCACCGCGGCGAGCCCGGCGCCCGCGCCGACGCCCGCGGTGGCGATGACGTTGTGACCGCACGCGTGGCCGATCTGGGGCAGCGCGTCGTACTCGCAGAGGATCGCGATCGTCGGCCCCTCGCCCGTCTCGAGCGTGGCGCGGAACGCGGTCTCGACGCCCGCGACGCCGCGCTCGACCTTGAACCCCTGCTGCTCCAGGAACTCGGTGAGCCAGCCGGCCGCCTTCACCTCGTGATAGCCCAGCTCGGGGTTGTCGTGGATCCTGTGCGAGAGCTGCTCCAGCTCGTCGCCGAGGCGGTCGAGGGCCTTCGCGATGGCATCCTTCAGCACGTTCATCCGGGATCTCCCTGACGTCGTGGTCTCTCCGGCTGCGCCGACGGGAGTCAACTATAGCATCGCCGTGGTAGGATTCGCGGCGTGAGGCGCGGGGTCACGCTCGGGGTCTCGATCCCCCAGACGGTCCTCCAGGGCGGCTTCGACGTCAGGAGGCTGCGCGACTACCTTGCCCGCGCCGAGGCGCTCGGCTTCGAGAGCGCGTGGGTCGTCGAGCAGATCCTCGGCTCGATCCGGAGCCTCGAGCCCGTCGCGCTGCTCACGTGGGCCGCGGCGTGCACCGAGCGGCTGCGGCTCGGCTCGGCCGTGCTCCTCACCGCGCTCCGGAGCCCGGTGCACACGGCGAAGGAGCTCGCGACGCTCGACCATCTCTCCGGCGGTCGGCTGACGGTCGGCGTCGGCCTCGGCGGCAACCCGAAGATCTACCCCGCGTTCGGTCTGAGCGCGGCGAAGCGCGCCGCGCGCTTCGCGGAGGGCCTCCGGCTCATGAAGCGGCTCTGGACCGAGGAGCGCGTGACGTTCGAGGGCGAGTTCTTCAGGCTCCAGAACGCGTCGATGCAGCCGAAGCCCGTGCAGAAGCCGCACCCGCCGCTCTGGTTCGGCGGCCATCATCCGAACGCCCTCAGGCGCACGGTCGAGCTGGGCGACGGCTTCATCGGCGCCGGCTCGATCTCGACGGCAGCCTTCCTCGACGAGGTGGGCCTCCTCCGCCGGCTCCTGAAGGAGGCCGGCCGCGACCCCGCCGCGTTCCCGATGGGCAAGCGCGTCTACATCGCGGTGGACGAGGACCGGGCCCGCGCGGGCCGGCGGCTCGCCGAGTGGTTCGGCGCGTTCTACGGCAAGCCGGAGCTCGCCGCCGAGGTGTCCGTGTGGGGCGGGCCGCAGGAGTGCGTGGACCGGCTCGCGGAGATCGTCGGGGCCGGCGTCGGCTTCCTCATGCTCAATCCCGTCTTCGACGAGACGGAGCACCTCGAGGTCTTCGCCTCGAGGATCGCGCCCAAGCTCTAGCCGGGCGCCCGGGGCGTTATCGACCGGGCGCTACTGCGCTACTGGAGGTCGACGACCCGGAGGTTCGTGAAGTAGGCCTCCATGTCCTTCTCGTTCACGTAGAGCCCGAGATAGCCGCGCACGTCGGCGAAGGCCGTGCCCGCGCCGACGTACTTGTCGTTGATGTAGCAGAGGATCTTCCGGCCCGAGACCTCGACCGCCAGGTGGTTGGTGGCGCCGTAGCCCGTCCGCACGGCCGCCTCCTTCGTCCAGTCGATGATGTGGTTCCATTTACCCTGGTGCCACTGCGTGAGCCGGTAGCTGCCGTCGGCGCTGATCCCGAAGACCGCGTAGAGGTCGTTGTTGTCGTTCGAGGCGCGGCCGAACTTGATCCCGAACATGTGGTTCTGGGCGCCGGCGCGGAGCTGGACCGTCAGCTCGACGCGCACGGAGTCCTGGAACTGGCCGGCGTAGGTGAGCCGCGGCTCGCAGGTGCCGCTGGCGTTGTTGGACTTGACCCAGTAACCCGAGTCCTCGTACCGCGCGGCGCAGATCTTGTCGGAGCCCACCCACGCCCGGCGCTCGCCGCGGATGAAGTCGTCCTCGAACAGGGTTCGGCCGCGCCCGCCGGGGATGGAGGCGACGACCGGCGGCGCCGGCGTGGGAAGGGGCTCGTAACGCGTCTCGATCCCCACGCGGACCGGCTGGATGTCGATCTGCACCTCGCTGCGCGTGTTCGCCGTGACCCGCACGTCGCGCCGCCACTCGGGATGTCCGGCCTTCTGTGCGCGCACCCGATGCTGACCCTCGACCAGGTTGTTGACGATCAGCTCGCGGCCCGCGTGCGTCTCGCCGACCAGCTGGTCGTCGAGCCACACCTCCACGCCCTCGAGGCGGGAGATGAGCGAGAGAGAGCCGACGCGGGCCTTTTCCGTGATCTCCCAGCGCGGCGGCTCATAGACGGGCGGCCCCGTCGGGCGCGGCGGCGCCGTGGCGACGACGGGTCCGGGAGCGGGGGCGGGCGCGGGGCCGCCCGTGATCGCGAAGAAGAAGTCGCCCGTGAGGTTGCTCGCCTCCCAGGGGTTCTGACGCCCGCCCGTACGGGTCAGGACGCCCTGGCGGACGCGCTTGAAGACGTCCTCGATCTTGAGGTTCGGCTCGCGCAGCGCCTTGAGGAGCTCCGCCGTATAGATGCCGTTCGCGCCGGGATCGCCGTCGTCGGCGGTGCTGCCCGGCGCCGTCGCGTACGCGATGTAGGTGCCCATCGGCGCGTCCATGAACGCGAGGCCGCGGGCGCTGCCCCGGAACTTCCGCGCGAACGGGTTGTCGCGGCACGCGTCGAGGACGATGATGTTGACGCGGTTCTTCGCCTGGTCCATCTGGCCGAGGACGCTGTCCACGTCCACCGTCTCGGCCGCCACGTACCGCTCGCTGCGGATCTCCGCGTCGATCGGGATCATGAAGTTCTTGCCGGAGACCTGCATGCCGTGGCCGGAGTAGTAGAAGAGGCCCGCGCCGAGGCCCGGCCCGCCGCTCCCGAGCTTCTCGCCGAACGCGGCGACGGCCCGGCGGAACTGGGCGGAGTTGACGTTCTCGAACGCCATCACCTCGAAGCCCATGCGCTTGAGCGCTTGCGTCATCGCGCGCGCGTCGTTGACCGGGTTGTTCAGCTTGCCGGTCGCATAGGCGCCGTTGCCGATGACGAGCGCGATTCGCTTCTCGTGCTTCATCTCGTCGACGGTGATGGTGCGGAACTGCTGCGCCGAGGTCGAGGCGACGGCCAGCAGCACGAGAAGCGCCCCTAGCCAGTAACGCGTCATGCGCACGGTCAGCCCTCCTCTGTCAGAGACCTGCGAGACCAGAAACCATTGCGAGTCTAGCATTTGTCCACGCGTCAGTGAATCCCCTCAGCGCTCCATTCGACCGCCGCCCGGTGCCATCCTTACCGTCCGGCGTGGTCAGAAAGGCGACACGATTTGGAAGGAATCCGACGCCGGAATACGCGAAGCGTTTCAAATCAAACACTTCCCCCGGGAGAATCCGGTGGTATCCCGTGTGCACCCGTATGCCGCGTGTCGGCGCAGCGCAAGACCGGCTGGAATCCGGAAACGTGGCGGAACCTGCCGGGCAAACACGTCCTGATCCTGGACGACCCGTCCGACCA
Source organism: Candidatus Methylomirabilota bacterium (assembly GCA_035260325.1). Taxonomy (NCBI): domain Bacteria; phylum Methylomirabilota (SeqCode); species Candidatus Methylomirabilota bacterium. Next base: position 6,981 of record DATFVL010000061.1, read on the forward strand.
GATGGACACGCTCAAGGGCTACTTCGGACGGTTCGAGCACGGGGTGCGGTACGACCTCTTCGCGGCGTCGAGCGGCCCCGAGGCCGCGGCCGCGATGCGCCACGGCCGGCCCGACCTGATCCTGCTCGACCCGCAGATGAAGGGCCTCAACGGGCTCGCGCTGCTCAAGCAGGTCCGCGCCCTCGACAGCTCGATCCCGGTGATCGTCATCACGGGCAAGCAGGCGACCGGCGCCGTCGTCGAGGTCCTGAACGTCGGGGTCTTCGCGTACGTGCCCAAGCCCTGCGACTTCCAGCAACTCGAGCACCTGGTGGCCCTGATCGTCGGGGCGCCGTCCAGGGCCGCGTCATAGGCCTCCCGGAGGCCCGCGTCGCATATACTTGCCGTGTGCCGGACGCCGCGCCCGCTCCCAAGCGCATCCTCATCGTGGACGATGAGGCGGCGGTGATCGAGGTCCTGACGGAATTCTTCCGCCAGTTCGAGCACGGCCACACCTACGCCATCGAGACGGCGTCGAACGGCACCGACGGCTACATGGCCTTCCTCAAGCGGCGCCCGGACCTCGTCCTGCTCGACATGAACATGCCGGGGATGGACGGGCTCCAGCTCCTGAAGCAGATCCGCGCCCTCGACACGCGCGTGCCGGTCATGATGGTCACGGCGAACGAGGACACGAAGATGGCCGCCGAGGCGCAGACCACCGGGATCTTCGCGTACGTGCCGAAGCCGTTCGACTTCCGCCACCTCGACCTGCTGGTCAGCCTCGTCCTCCAGCAATCGAGGCCGGCCGGCGGCGGCCCGGGCGGCGCGCCCGCACGCTGAGCGCGTGGCGCGCCCGCGGGTCGTCCTGATCGGCGCGGCCGGCCAGCTCGGCTTCGACCTCGCCCGGACGTTCGACCTCGACGGCGAGCTGATCCCGCTCACGCGCGCCGATCTCGACGTGCTCGACGCGCCGCGGGTCGCGGCACGCCTCATGGCGCTCCGCCCCACCCACGTCGTAAACACCGCGGCCTACAACCGCGTGGACCAGGCGGAGGAGGACCCGGACGCGGCGTTCGCGCTCAACGCCCGCGCCGTCGGCGACCTCGCGGCCGCCTGCCAGCGGCTCGGCGCCACGCTCGTCCACTTCTCCACCGACTACGTCTTCGACGGCCGCCGCGCGACGCCGTACCTCGAGTCGGACGCGCCGAACCCCCTCTCGGTCTACGCGGAGTCCAAGCTCGCGGGCGAGCGGGCGGCGCTCGAGCGCTGCGAGCGCGCCCACGTGTTCCGCGTCTGCGGGCTCTACGGCGTCGCGCGGAGCTCCGGCAAGGGCGGGACGAACTTCGTCGAGACCATGCTGCGCTTGGCGGCCGAGGGCAAGCGGATCCGGGTCGTCGCCGACCAGGTGCTGGGGCCGAGCTACACCCTCGACCTCGCGCGAAAGGTCTGGAAGATCCTGCCGCGCGCCGAGCATCCCATCTACCACCTCACGAGCGCCGGCGCGACGAGCTGGTACGGCTTCGCGCGGCGGGTGTTCGAGCTCGCCGGGGTGACGCCGGACCTCGCGCCCGTGACCGCGGCCGAGTTCGGCGCCCGGGCGCGGCGCCCCGCCTACTCGGTCCTCGGCCACGCGAACCTGGCCGCCCTCGGCGAGGCCGACCTCCGCTCCTGGGACGCGGCGCTCACGGCCTACGTCGCCGAGCGCTCGTCGTCCCGGTAACGCTCGGCCAGCGCCAGCTGGGCGGTCACGCCGATCAGCTCGTTGAAGTCGCGGAAGTTCATGTAGCGGTCCTTCAGCGCCAGCACGTCGTCGCGCGCCTTCACTTCGCCGAGGAACGCCCGGATCGCCTGGACGCCGACGAGGAGCGTGTCCACCGGGAGCAGGATGATCGCGTAGCCGAGGCCGCGCAGCGTCGGGAACGGCAGGAGCGGCGAGCGCCCGCCCGGCGCGTAGTTGTAGAGGAGGGGCGTGTCGAAGGCGCGCGCGACCCGCTCCACCTGCGCCGCGTCGCGCGGCGCCTCGACGAAGAGCACGTCGGCGCCGGCCTTCGCCGCGGCCTCGCCACGGCGGAGCGCCTCGTCGAAGTCCACGGCCGAGATCGCGTCGGTCCGCGCAATGATCAGGAGGTCCGGATCGCGACGCGCCTCCACCGCCGCGCGGATCTTGCCCGCGAACTCGCCGCGCGGGATCACCTGGTGGCCGGAGAGGTGGCCGCAGCGCTTGGGGGTGATCTGGTCCTCGATGTGGAGCGCCGCCACGCCCGCGGCCTCGTAGGTCTGGACCGTCCGGCGGACGTTGAGCGCGTTGCCGTAGCCCGTGTCCGCGTCGGCGATCAGCGGGATGTCCACGACCGCCGCCAGGTTGCGCGCGTTGTCGGCCATCTCGGCGAGGCCCGCGAAGCCGAGGTCGGGCAGGCCGAGCCGCGAGGCGGCCGTGCCGTAGCCGGTCATGTAGACCGCGGGGAAGCCCGCCTGCTGGACGAGCCGCGCGGAGATGCCGTCGTAGGCGCCGGGGACGACGAGGCCCTGCTTCTTCTCGACGAGCGTTCGGAGCGTGCGGCGAGGCGTCATGCGGGCTCTCCTCTGGCGCGCGCGATCCGCCGATCGAGCGCGGGATGCGAGTACAGCACGAGCTCCTTCAGCCGGCCCGGGCGCCGCTCGGCGAGGTTCAGGTCGCCGAGCCGCTCCATCGCGCTGATGAATGCCGCCGGGTTGCCGGTGGCGGCGAGGGCGAAGTCGTCCGCCTCCCGCTCGATCCGGCGCGAGAAGCCGTTGCCGAGCGGCAGCGTGGCGAGGCCCAGGACGAGCAGGATCAGTGCGAGCGCGGGCATGCCCGCCGGATCGGCGGGGCCCGCGAGGCCGAGCGCGCCGGCACCGGCCCGGAGCAGCCGGTCCGCGAGCCCGAACGTCACGACCGTCAACGTCCCCTGCACGGCGAGGCCCCGGCGCACGTCGCCGTGAGCGTGGTGGCCGAGCTCGTGGGCGAGCACGGACTCGATCTCGTCCGCGGTGAAGCCCGCGAGGAGCGTGTCGAACAGGATGATGCGGCGCGTGCGGCCCCACCCCACGACCGCCGCGTTCGCCGTGCGGCCGCGGCGCGACTGGTCGGCGACGCTCACGTCCACGGCGCCTACGCCCATGCGCCGCGCGAGCGCCAGGAGACGCTCGCGCAGGGCCGCGTCCTCGAGGGGTCGGAGCCGATAGAAGAGCGGGACGATCCAGACCGGGAGCACGAACGCGAGCGCGGCCTCCGCGACGACGAAGACGGCGGCGGCCGCGAGCCACCACCACGCGGTCGCGCGGAGCAGCGCGTAGACGATCTCGACCGCGGCGAGCCCGAGCGCCCCGGCGAGGAGCGCCGCCTTCGCGCGGTCGGCGAGCCACGCGGCGAGCCGCTGGTGGAGGAGGCCGTAGCGGCGCGGCAGCCACCACCCGCGCGCCCACGCGAGCGGGAAGATCAGCACGCCGTGCGCGGCGCCGAGCGCCGCCGCGACGGCGGCGAGCTGGCCCCAGGCCCCGCCCGGCGCCGCCGCGGCGGCGCGCGCGAGGGCGTGGGCCGAGCCGGTCAGGAGCACGGCGAGGAGATAACCCGCCGAGACCGCGAGCTCGGCGACCGCGAGGGCGAGCTGCAGGCGTTGATAGCGAGCCGCGTCGGGCATGACGCATTGTAGACAACTGCGGGCCGGGTTACCGAAGAAGAGGCAGGGTGCAATCCCTTCCTCCGGAGAGGGCACGCTCGAGAGGGAGGACGACTGTGAAGATTCACAGGATCGGGAACGCGGGCGCTCGCGTCCGCGGTGTCCAGCTCAGGCATCGGCCCGATGCCGTCAGACGTTGCCAGGCACAGTACCCGCTGCCCGCCGGACGGGAATCCGCTACAATGAACGCTAATTCATCTCATCTCACGTCGTCTCACGAGGAGCCATCATGTTCGAGTCCGTCGAGGAGGTCCAGCAGCGGTTCATCGCCGCGCGCTACATCGCGAGCCGGCGGATCGCCACCGTCGTGTTCCTCGCCGCCCGCATGGGCCGTCCGGTGCTCGTCGAAGGGCCCGCGGGCGTCGGCAAGACCGAGCTCGCGAAGACGCTGTCGGACGTCACCCGGCGCCGGCTCATCCGGCTCCAGTGCTACGAGGGGCTCGACGAGGGCAAGGCGCTCTACGAGTGGAAGTACGCCAAGCAGCTCCTCTACACGCAGCTCCTGCGCGACCGCATCGGCGAGCTGATCGCCGACGCGCCGTCGCTGCCGGACGCCGTCGCGAAGATCGCCGGGCAGGAGGACGCGTTCTTCTCGTTCCGCTTCCTCTCGCCGCGCCCGCTCCTCTCCGCGATCCTCGCCGAGGAGCCCGTCGTCCTCCTCGTGGACGAGATCGACAAGGCCGAGCCCGAGTTCGAGGCGTTCCTGCTCGAGGTGCTGTCGGACTTCCAGGTCTCGGTCCCCGAGCTCGGCACGGTCGTGGCCAAGCACATCCCCCTCGTCGTGCTCACGTCGAACAACGCGCGCGAGCTGTCCGACGGGCTCAAGCGGCGGTGCCTGCACCTCTTCATCGACTTCCCGGTCCCGGCGGACGAGCTGGCGATCATCCGCCTCAAGGTGCCGGAGATCCCGGAGAAGCTCGCCGCGGCGGTCGTCGCGGCCGTCCAGAAGATCCGGGCGATGGACCTCCGGAAGCTCCCGTCCATCTCGGAGTCGCTCGACTGGGCGCGCTCGCTCGTGATCCTGAACGCCCGGGAGCTCTCGCCCGAGCTCGTCGAGTCCACGCTGACGATGCTCGTCAAGCACGAGAAGGACCTCGAGCGCGTGAAGGGCGCGCTCGACAAGGTGCTCGCCGAGTAGTCCTTGGACGAGCGGATCCTCGAGTTCATCGGCGACCTCCGCCGCGCGGAGGTGCGGATCTCGCCCTCCGAGGCGCTCGACGCGCTCGCCGCCGCGTCCGAGGTCGGGCTCGTCGACCGCGAGACGTTCAAGACCACGCTCGCCGCGACGCTGGTCAAGGAGTTCCGCGACCAGCCGACGTTCGACCGCCTCTTCGACCTCTACTTCCTCGACCTCGAGGCGCTCGGGCAGGGACTCCAGAAGGCGCTCGGGCCCGCCGACCCGCGCGTGCAGGACATGCTCGACCGGCTGCTGGCCGAGGAGGGGATGGAGCTCGACGACCTCACCGAGCTCCTCATGCGCGGCGGCGGGAGCGAGATGGAGATGGCCATCCGCGCCTCGGGCCAGAACGCCGGGCTCGAGCGGCTCATGTACTTCCTCCAGGTCGGCTTCTTCTCGCGCCGGATCTCGGACCGCTTCGACTGGTCGGCGACCGAGGCCGACCTGGAGCGGCTCATGAAAATGCTCGAGGCGCGCGGCCTCGACCCGGGCCAGCTCGCCCGCATCCGCAACTACCTCGAGCTGCGGCTCGAGGCGTTCAAGCGGATGATCCGCCAGCACGTCGAACGCGAGCTGGAGCGGCGCGCCTACCGCCAGGGCGAGAAGCTCACGCGCGAGGTCCTGTCCGAGAAGCCGCTCTTCGCGCTGACGCCGGACGAGATCGCGCAGATGAAGGCGGTCGTCGCGCGGCTCGCGCGGAAGATCAAGGACGCGCTGGCCCTGCGCCAGCGCCAGGAGCACCGCGGCCGCATCGACACGCGGCGCACCACGCGCAAGAGCCTCCAGTACGGCGGCATCCCGATGGAGATCTTCCTGAAGCGGCGCCACCGCGAGAAGCCGAAGCTCGTCACGGTCTGCGACGTCTCGGACTCGGTCCGCAACGCCTCCCGCTTCATGCTCCAGCTCGTCTGGAGCCTCCAGGAGTGCTTCAGCCGGGTGCGCTCCTACGTCTTCGTCTCGGAGATCGCGGAGGTGACGCAGGCGTTCAACACCTACCCGGTGGAGCGCGCGATCGAGTGGGCGCTCAAGGGCGCGCCGGTGGACTTCCACTGCCGCTCGGACTTCGGCTACGCGTTCAGCCGCTTCGCGCGGACCGAGCTCGACATGCTCGACCGGAAGACGACGATCCTGGTCCTGGGCGACGCGCGCAATAACTACAACGACCCGCAGGCGTGGGCGCTCCGGCTCATCCGCGAGCGCGTGAAGGGCATCATCTGGCTCAACCCCGAGGGGCAGTGGGGCTGGGGCATCGGCGACAGCGTCATGCCCCTCTACTCGCCCTCGTGTGACTTCGTGCGCGAGTGCCGGACGATCGCCCAGCTCGGCGAGGTCGTGGACAACCTCGTGCACCACTGGTGGAGGCGCGGACGATGAAGTGGGTCGCGGTGACGGCGCTCACGCTGCTCGCCGCCTCGCCCGCCGCGGCGCAGCCGCCCGAGTGCGTCACGCTCGAGGACTTCGCGAAGGCGAAGCCCGGCGAGTTCCCCACCGACTGGAAGCCGCGCAAGGACGCGGGCAAGGACGTCTACAAGGTGATGGAGGACCAGGGCCTTCGCTTCCTCCGCGCGGCGTCGAAGGGGCTCGGCATCCAGGCCGCGAAGCAGGTCGAGTGGGACTTCGGCCAGTACCCGATGCTCGCCTGGTCGTGGCGGCCGCGCGAGTTCCCGAAGGGCGGCGACGAGCGCGACTCCGGCACCAACGACAGCGCCCTCGCCGTCTACCTGCTGGTCCCGTACTCCCGCATCACCGGGCCGAAGGCGGTCAAGTACGTCTGGAGCGAGAAGGTGCCGGTCGGCACGCACCTGAGCTCCAACTACGGCCTCACGCAGGTGGTCGTCCTCCGGAGCGGCCGTCCGGACAAGGACGACTGGGTCGAGGAGAAGGTGAACGCCCTCGCCGACTACAGGAAGCTCTTCAGCGAGGGCGACACGCCCAAGCCCGCCGGCATCGCCGTCCTCACCGATGCCGACGACACCAAGTCCACCGCCCAGGGCGACTACACGAACTTCCGCGCCTGCCGGCGCTAGCGGACCGGCCGCGGGCGCGAGGCGGCGATGCCCCAGGAGATCCTGGTCGTCGAGGAAGAGCCCGACATCCGGAGCCTCGTGGTCATGCACCTCGAGCGCGAGGGCTTCCGCTGCCGGACGGCCGCGAGCGGGCACACGCTCGCCTGAGATCGCGGCGTCGTCGCGGATTCTCTATACTTACGACCCGTGCCAGACCCGATCTTCCAGGCCGAGCGCGTGTCGCTCACGTACCCGGACGGTGAGGGCCGTCCGCGGGCGCCGGTCCTGGACGACGTGTCGCTGGAGGTGGAGCGCGGCGGCGCGCTCACGCTGGTCGGCCCCTCGGGCTCGGGCAAATCCACGCTCCTCCGCTGTCTCAACCGGCTCGTGGAGCCGACGGGCGGGACGGTGCGCTTCGACGGCCGCGACATCCGGTCGCTCGACCCCCGCGACCTTCGACGCCGAGCCGCGCTGGTGATGCAGACGCCCGTGCTCTTCGAGGGCACGGTCGGGGACAATCTCCGCATCCGACCCGCCGACGCCCCGGGCGATTTCTCCGAGGCGCGGCTGGCGGCCGCGCTCGCCGAGGTGGGCCTCGACCCGGACTTCCTCGACCGCGACGCCGCCACCCTGTCCGGCGGTGAGAAGCAGCGGGTGACGATCGCCCGGGCGCTCCTGCGCGACCCGCAGGCCCTCCTGCTCGATGAGCCCACCTCGGCGCTGGACCCGCCCAACGCGGCGCTGGTCGTCGAGACGATCTCCCGGCTGCGGGAGACGCGCGGCCTCTCCATCGTCGCCGTGACGCATCAGCCGGAGCTCGTCCGCCGTCTCGGCGGCCGGCTGCTCTACCTCGTGAAGGGGCGGGCGCAGGCGTACGAGCGCATCGACGCCGCCGCGTCCGGCGCCGTCACCGATGCGCGGCTGCAGGCGTTCCTGGCCGGCGAACGCGCGCCCGCCGGCCCCGGCGGCGCATGACCGGCGCCGCGGGCGTGATCGATCTCTCGGTCTGGCAGCTCGCGGTGGCGCTGCTGCTCGTCGGCGTGGTCGTGGCGGTCTCGTTCCGCCAGGCCCTGGGGCTCGAGCGCGATCTCGTGATCGGCTCCGTCCGGACCATCGTCCAGCTCTACCTGGTCGGCCTCATCCTCGCCGCGGTGTTCGCGGCGGCGCGCTGGTACTGGGTCGTGCTGATCCTGGCGGTGATGACGGCCGTCGCGACGCACGCGGCGGTGTCGCGGCTCAGGAAGCCGATCCCCGGCGGGTACCAGATCGCCGCCGCCGCGCTGACGGTCTCGACGGCGGCGACGCTCGCGTACGTGATCGGCGTGGTCGTCCGCGTGCGCCCCTGGTACGAGCCCCAGTACATCATTCCCATCGCGGGCATGATCCTCGGCAACTCGATGACGAGCGCCGCGCTGGCCGGCGATCGCCTGCAGGGCGACCTCCGGGCCCGCGCGGACGAGGTGGAGGCGCGGCTCGCCCTCGGCTTCTCCGGGCGCGAGGCGGTGCAGCCCATGGTGCGCGCGTCGCTGCGGGCCGCGATGATCCCGACCGTGAGCGGGATGATGACGGTCGGCCTGGTGCAGCTCCCGGGGATGATGACGGGCCAGATCCTCGCGGGCTCGTCCCCGCTCGTGGCGATCCGCTACCAGATGGTCGTCGTGTTCATGCTCGCGGCGGCCACGGCCATGGGGTCGCTCCTCTTCGTCCGGCTCGCCGCACGGCGCTACCTCACGGACGCCCACCAGCTCCGGCGGTACCTGCTCTAGGAGCGCGCCGGGTCGCGGCGACCCGGGGTGTGTTAGCCTCTCCCCATGTCACTGGCCGATCCCGAGCTCACCGCCGACGCGATCGAGGAGCTGTACGCGCGCGGCGTGACCGACGGCCTGCCGGTGGTCCCACCGACGCGCGCGCGCGTCGCGCGCGCGGTCGCGGCGACGGGACGCGACGGCGCGGAGCTCGTCGCGGAGGTCCCGCCCAACTATGGGCGCGCGACCGTGGAGAAGGTCGCGATCAACGCGGTGATGGCGGGGTGCCGTCCCGAGTACCTGCCGGTCGTCCTCGCCGCCGTCGAGGCCGTCTGCGACGACGCGTTCGACCTCCACGGGGTCTCGGCGACGACCAATGCCCCCGCGCCGCTCGTGATCGTCAACGGCCCGATCCGCGGCAAGCTCGAGATCAACTGCGGCGCCGGCCTCTTCGGCCCCGGCTGGCGCGCCAACGCGACGATCGGCCGCGCCGTGCGCCTCGTCTGCGTCAACGTGGGCGGCGCGATCCCGGGTGTCGTCAGCATGTCCACGTTCGCCCACCCGGGCCGCTACACCTACTGCATCGGCGAGCACGAGGAGGCGAGCCCGTGGGAGCCGCTCGCCGTGGAGCACGGCTTCGCCGCGGGCGAGTCGACCGTGGCCGTCCTCGCGGCCGACGCGCCGCTCGGTGTCTACGATCAGCGGTCGCGCACGCCCGAGGACCTCCTGGCGACGCTCGCGGCGAGCCTGGCCGTGGTCGCGCACCACAAGATGACCCACTGGGGCGACACGCTGCTCGTCCTCTCGCCCGAGCACGCGGCGCTCGTCGGCGGCGCCGGCTGGACGAAGACCGACGTGCGCCGCTGGCTCTGGAAGCGTTTGCATCGCCCGGTCAGCGACCTGCTCCCGGGCAGGGACGGCGGCGACGGGCTCCCCGAGCACGTGCTGAAGAAGTTCAAGGACCCCGCGCACGACGACACGCCGATCGCGAAGTTCCGCGAGCCCGAGAACATCAAGATCATGGTGGCGGGCGGCACGGCCGGGCGCTTCTCGGCGATCGTCCCGGGCTGGACGTTCTCCAAGGGCTCGGCGCTCGTCTTCCGCCCCATCCGCAGCGCGTGAAAGGAGAAAGCACATGAGCGAGTACCTGGACCCGACCGCCTCCGTCGCCGTCCCGCGGAAGACCGCGGCGCGGCCCGCGAGCCTCGAGGGCAAGACGATCACGCTCCTCGACATCTCGAAGGCGAAGGGCGATCACCTCCTCGACCGGATCGAGGAGCTCCTGCGCGAGCGCGCCCGGCCGAAGGCCATCGTGCGGAAGAAGAAGCCCACGTTCGCGCGCCCGGCCCCGGACGAGCTGCGCCGCGACATCGTCGGCGCGACCGACGTCCTGATCGAGGCGCTCGCCGACTGAGGGTCGTGCACAACGTGCAGTGTGCACGACGGCGTGTTCTTCGAGGATCACGGCATCCCGACGGCGACGGTCGTCTCGTCCGAGTTCGTCCGCGCGGCGCGCGCCCAGGCCGGCGCGCTCGGCGCCACGGACTACCGGACCGTCGCCGTCCCTCACCCAGTCCAAACACTGACCCGCGATGAGGTCCGGGCGCTGGCCGACAAGGCGTTCGACGAGATCGTGAGGAGGCTCACGGCGTGAAGACCGCGGAGAAGCGGTGGTACCTGTTCGACGTCAACCCGTCCACGCCGCCGGCGTTCGAGGCGGCGCCCGGTGAGGAGTTCACCCTCGAGGTGCGCGGCGCGTTCGCCGACGTGCAGGACATCAGCACCGTGCCGACGCCGTTCACGCCGGCGTGCGACGGCCATCCGCTCGCGCCCATCGCCGGCCCGGTGTTGATCCGCGGCGCCAAGCCCGGCGACGCCGTCGTCGTGGATCTCCTCGAGATCAGCCCTCACGGCGAAGGGAAGACCGCCATCCTCCGGGACTTCGGGGTGCTCCGGCGCGAGTTCGGCGAGCCGTGGGCGCTCTCGTGCCCGGTGAAGGACGGCAAGGCGTGGTTCGGCGGGCGCATCCCGATCGCCCTCAACCCGAACCTCGGCACGGTCTCCACGATGCCGACCGAGGGCTACAAGCCCTCCTACGCCGGGCCGTACGGCGGCGACTTCGACCAGAAAGACGTGCGTGCGGGGTGCCGCGTCCACCTGCCCGTGATGGTGGACGGCGCGCTCCTCTTCTTCGCCGACCCGCACGCCGCGATCAGCGACGGCATCATCACCGGCACCGGCGTCGAGTGCGACGCGACCGTGCGCGCGCGGGTGACCCTCGACAAGGGGCGCGCGCTCGACCGGCCGGTCCTCGAGGTGGACGACACGGTGCAGGTCCTCGGCTTCGGGCCGACGGTCGAGCTCGCGACGGAGGACGCGGCGCGCGGCGCGGTCGCGTGGTTCGTCGCGCGCACGGGGATGGACCGGCGCGAGGCCTACATGCTCCTCTCCATCGTGGGCGAGCTGCGCATCGGCACGTCGCCGCGGCCGGTCATGGCGGCCCGCCTCATCATCCCGCGCCCGATCGTCGAGGCCGCGGCGAAGGGCCGGTGAGTCATGGCGACGACGCTCGGCGACGACGACGTGGTCAAGATGCTCTCCTCGCTCAGCAACTGGGGGCGCTGGGGCAAGGACGACGAGCTCGGGACGATCAACCTCATCACGCCGGCCAAGCGCAAGCAGGCCGCGGCGCTCGTGCGGGACGGCGTCCCGGTGAGCTGCGCGCGTCCGATCGTGACGAACGACATCAGCGTGGACACGGCGTTCCAGCCGCTCCGGCTCATGGTGGACTCGGGCGAGGGGCGTGACCACGACTCGCGCGAGCGGCTCCTGGCGCGCCGCGGCGCCTCGGAGTTCATCGGAATGGTCTTCCACGGCTACACGATCACGCACGTGGACACGCCCGCGCACTACTTCTGGCAGGGGAAGATCTACAACGGCCGCTCCTGCAACCTCATCACCGCGCGCGAGGGCGCCGGCGCCGAGTCGGTGGACCTGCTCCACGACGGCGTGGTGAGCCGGGGCGTGCTGCTCGACGTCGCGGCGCTCCGGGGACGCCCGCTCGACGCGGGCGAGGGCGTGATGCCCGAGGACCTCGAGGCGGCGGAGAAGGCCCAGCAGGTCCGCGTCGAGCCGGGCGACATCCTCCTGATCCGGACGGGCTACTACGCCCGGCGGCTCGAGACGCCGCGCCACCCGCTGAAGGACGGCTCGCCCGCCGCCCACGTCGCCTCGATGCCGTGGTTCCGCGAGCGCGACATCGCCATGCTCGGCACCGACACCCACAACGACGTGAGCCCCGCGACCCACCCGCGGCTTGGCAACGTGGTCCACATCGTGGCGCTCGTGGGCATGGGCCTCTGGCTCATCGACAACGGGAACCTCGAGGAGCTCGCGAAGGCGTGCGCGGCGCGGCGGCGCTGGGAGTTCATGCTGACGCTCGCGCCGCTCAGGCTCCAGCACGCGACGGGCTCCCCCGTGAACCCGATCGCGCTCTTCTAGGCCGTCGAGGGGAGGCTCGGCGCATGCTGTTCATGGTGGTCGAGCGGTTCAAGAACCGCGACGCCAAGGCGGTGTATCGCCGCTTTCGCGACCAGGGGCGCGGCGCGCCCGACGGATTGAAATACGTCGGCAGCTGGATCGAGGCCAATTTCGACCGGTGCTTCCAGCTGATGGAGTGCGACGACGCGCGCCTCCTGCAGCGGTGGGTCGCGGTCTGGAGCGACCTCATCGAGTTCGAGATCGTGCCCGTCGTGCCGTCGGCGGAGACGCGCGAGGCGATCGAGCCGCTGCTCTGACGCCCGTGCCGGCCCGCCGCGGCGATCGGCGGCCGGCGGTAAACCCCGACGTCGCTGGCTCGTCTTTCCTAAAGGGCGGACAGGAACAATGGCGCCCCGAGGGGGGCGGGCGTGGACCCAGAGGAGATCGAGGCCGTCATCCAGCGGGCCAGGCTGGAGCTGTATCGCGACAACCTCTCGGGCGCGCTCGAGATCCTGGAGCGGGGCCGGGACGGCCGTGCCGACGATCGGCTGGCCCAGGAGATGCAGGGGATCCGCTCGTGCCTCGCGCACCTCGGCAGTCGCGACGCGTACGCGCGGGCCTACGAGGACTATTACCGGGAGAGGAAGGCGCGCCCGAGCCTGAAGCTCCTCGAGCGCGAGGTCCGGACCCTGGTCGGCGCGCGGACCCGCAAGATGGTCCGGCGGTATGCGGACTACCCGGAGTTCCGGCTCCTCGAGGACGAGATCCTCGCGATCCGCGCCGCGCGGGTGCTCGACGCCGGCTGCGGCGAGGGACGCGTCGCCCTCACGCTCGGCGCACGCCATCCCGGCCTCCGGATCGAGGGCGTCGAGGTCACCGAAACCAACGTGCGCATCGCGCGCAGACTGAACCGCTTTCCCAACATCGCCTTCCATCGGGGATTCATCGAAGACGCGGCACAGCTCCTCCCACCCGGGAGCTTCGATCTCGCCTACTCGTTCGCCGTCCTCGAGCACGTGCCCGACGTGGACGCGACCGTAGGGGCCATCTTCGCGATGCTCCGGCCGGGCGGGCGGCTCTGCGTGATCGTGCCGATGAACGAGTTCAGCGTGACCGGGCCGCTCCCGGCCTACGTGCCTCCCGACGGCATCGCCGGACACGTGCGCGTCTTCACCGAGGCGGACCTCGAGAAGCGGTTCGGGAGATTCCCGGGGTTCGTCGTCACGAGGCTCCCAGGCGCGTGGCGGAGCGGCCGGTACCCGGACGCGATCCGACCGAAGGAGTTCGGCGCCTACTTCGCGGCGTTCTCCCGGCCCTGACTAGAAGCTCTCACGGCCCGCGCTCCTCGGCGAACCTCGGCAGGACCTTGTCGCCGAGCAGCCGGATCGAGCGGAGGACCTTCGCCTGCTCCATGCCGGGCCACTGCAGGCGGAAGATCATCGTCGTGAGGCCGAGCCGCTCGCGGTAGCGCGCGATCTCCTCGGCGACGCGCGACGGGTCGCCGATGACGAACCGGTCGCGCGCCAGCTCCTCGAAGGGGAGGTCGAAGCTCTCGCCGGCCGGCAGCGCCTTGTCCTGTTCCCAGCGCCGGTACGCGCGGTACTTCGCGTCGAGGAACCGCGCCGCTTCGGCGAACGCGCTCGCCGTGTCGGGCGCGACGTAGCATTCCTTGATCAGCGGCGTTTCCGCCGCCGGCGGGCGGCCGAGCTCGCGGCGCGTCTGCGTGAAGAGGGCGAGCTGGCGCTCGAGCGTCGCCAGCGTCGTGTGCGGGTTCATCAGCCACGCGTCGCCGAGGCGCGCGGCGCGCTTGACGCCGGCGTCGGCGTTCGCCGCGAGCCAGATGGGCGGGCGCGGCCGCTGGAGCGGGCGCATCGAGATCCTCACGTCGCGCATGCGAAAATGCTTGCCCTCGTAGCTCACGGGCTCGCCGTTCCACAGCCGCTCGATCACCTCGAGCCCTTCGACGAGCCTGCCGACGCGCTCGCGCGGATCGAGGCCCATCGCCTCGTTCTCGGCGTCGCGGTACCCGAGGCCCACGCCGAAGACGAGGCGGCCGCCCGTGATCACGTCGAGCGTCGCGAGCTGCTCGGCGACCTCGAGCGGGTGGTGGAGCGGCAGGAGCAGGCAGCCCGTGCCCAGCGTCATGCCGGGGGCGTCGGCGGCGATGCGCCCGAGGGTGGGGATCGGCTGGAAGTAGCTGAACGGCTCGGAGAGATAGTGCTGGCTCGCCCACGCCGACGCGAAGCCCACCGCACGCGCGAGCCGCACCTGCTCGACGTGCTCCTGGAAGCGCGCGGCCTGCGGGTCGTCCGGGAGATGCTGGACGGAGAGCCCGAGACCGAACTTCACGCGAGCCGCCAGACCCGTCCCTGCGAGGCCTCGTCGGTGAGCGTGAACTGCGGCAGCGCCATGTGCTCGGCGAGGTCCTGGAAGATCACGCTCACGCGCTTTCCAATCGCGACGTGCTGCTCGTCCTCCGGGGTGAGATCGCGCTTGAGGAGGTTGGCGATGATCCGCAGCGCCTCGTCGGGCGTCGGCGCGCCGCGCTGCTCGTCGAGCTCGACGAGGACGACCGGGTAGGGCGTGAGCTCGCGGAAGCCCGGCTGGATCGCGTGGTGGACGATCTCGTAGGAGTAGATCGTCCCGCGGCCGGAGACCTCCTGCCACGACCAGCCGAGCGCCATGCACCAGGGACACGCGTGCGTCGGCGGGTAGCGCAGGAGCCCGCAGGCTGCGCACTTGCGCACGACGAGGCGGTGGGCGCGCGCGTGCGCGTAGAACTCCTTCCACTCCGTGTCGTTGTCGGGGACGATCAGCGACATCCCGCGGTACTGGACGGGCTGGGGCATGGGCTATCGCCTCATGATCAGGGCGCTGCCGAGAGGCGGCATGGCCCAGCCGAGGTTCATGCTGATCTCGGCGTCCTTCACCTGGCGGCAGCGGCCCGGGGCGTAATCGTAGGTGTGGACGCCCTCGGCCGCCGTCGGGCAGTAGTCGTCCACGGTCCCGCGGAGCTGGCGGACGTTCTCGATCACCATGGACATGCCGTGCGTGTAGCCCTCGCAGAGATGGCCGCCCGACGTGTTGTTGGGGCGCTTGCCGCCTAGTTCAATGGCTCCGCTCGAGACGTACTGCCCTCCTTCTCCCTTCTTACAGAACCCATATTCTTCCAGCTGCAGCATCGTCGTGAAGGTGAACGCGTCGTAGGAGCCCGTGACGTCCACGTCCTCGGGGCCGATGCCCGCCTGGCCGAAGACGATGTCCTTCGCGTAGTAGCCGGCGACACGGGTGATCGGCCCGTGGGCCCAGTGGAAGTCCAGGCGCGGCTTCGACACGCGCCCGGCGACGCCCAGGATGCGCGCGGGCCGCCGGCGGCCGTCGCGCGCGCGCTCGGCCGAGGTGACGATGACGCAGGTCGCGTTGTCGGTCTCGAGGCAGCAGTCGAGGAGGCGGAGCGGCTTCACGATCCAGCGCGAGCCGACGACGTCCGCGACGGTCACGCGCTCCTTGAGCAGCGCCTTGGGGTTCTGCGAGGCGTGCTTGCTGTGCGCCACCTTCACGTGGGCCACCTGCTCGGAGGTCGTGCCGTACTCGTACATGTGGCGCATGAAGGTCGGCGCGAAGTTCTGGCCCGCGCTCCGCATCCCGAACGGCACCTGGGCGAGGTCGAGACCGCGCACGGGCTGGGCGGCGCGGGCGCCCGTGCCGCCGATGCGGAACTCGCTGTAGCCGTTCATCGAGCGGTAGATCGCGACGGTGTTGCACATGCCGGCCTCGATCGCCCCCATCGCGAGGCCGACGAGCGCCTCGGTGGACGAGCCGCCGCCCATCACGTCCATGTAGAAGTTCAGGCGGATGCCGAGGTCCGACGCGACGTGGTTGGCGAGGGTCGAGTCGCCGCCCTGATAGTCCATCATCCCGTCAACGTCGCGCGCCGTCAGGCCCGCGTCGAGGATCGCGTTGCGGACGGCCTCGACGGCCAGCGCGCGGGTCGTGCGGTTGGAGCCGCGCGAGTACTCGGTCTCGCCCACGCCGACGATGCAGTACTTGTCCCGAAGGCCGCGACTCTGGACGACCATCTGTGCCGGCGATGCTACCACTTTTTCAGCCGCGGCCTTTCCACGGTCCGGTGATCAGCCGGGCGCCTCGGTGCCAGGTGACGTAGGCCCAGGCCCACTCGAACAGCACCAGGAAGCGGTTGCGGAAGCCGATCAGGAACATGATGTGCACGAGAAGCCACGCGAGCCACGCGACGAGCCCTGAGAGCGGGAGCCCACCCACGACCGCGACGGCGGCCGCGCGCCCGATCGTGGCCATGCTGCCCCTGTCGCGGTAGCGGAAGGAACGGGTCGGCTGGCCGTGGAGTCGCCGCCACACGTTGTCCGCCACCGCGCGCCCCTGCTGGATGGCCACGGGCGCCACGCCGGGCAGCGGCGCGCCGGTCTGATGCAGAAACGCGCACATGTCGCCGATGGCGAAGGCCTCGGGATGGCCCGGGATCGAGAGATCCGGCTCGACGAGGACGCGGCCGGAGCGGTCGAGAGGCGCACCGAGGGTCCGCGCGAGCGGCGCCGCGGCCACGCCGGCGGCCCAGAGCACGGTGCGAGCGCGGATCTGCTCGCCTCTGAGCCACACCGCGTCCGTGGTCACTCGCGTGACGACGGCCTTCGTGCGCACCTCGACGCCGATCCGCCGGAGCGCGTCCTCCGCGCTGCGGGACAGCGACTCCGGGAAGGTGGTGAGGATGCGCGGCCCGCCCTCGAGAAGGACGATCCGCGCCTTGGTCGGGTCGATCAGGCGGAAGTCGCGGGCGATGGTCTGGCGCGAGATCTCGCCGAGGGCGCCGGCCAGCTCGACGCCGGTGGGACCGCCGCCGATGACCACGAACGTGAGGAGCGCCTGCCGCTCGGCGCCGTCGCTCTCGCGCTCGGCGGCCTCGTAGGCCAGGAGTACGCGGCGGCGAATCTCGAGGGCGTCCTCCAGGGTCTTGAGCCCCGGGGCCAGCACTTCCCAGTCGTCGTGGCCGAAGTACGAGTGGCTGGCCCCGGCGGCGAGGACGAGCGCGTCGTAGCCGATCTCGCCGCGATCGAGCACGACGCGGCGGCCGGCCAGATCCACCCGCGCGACCTCCGCGAGGAGGACCGTGATGTTGGTGGCCTTGCGCAGGACGGATCGGAGCGGGACCGCGATGTCGGAGGGGTTCAGCGCCGCCGTGGCGACCTGGTAGAGCAGCGGCTGGAAGAGGTGGTGGTTGCGCCGGTCGAGGAGCGTGACGCGCACGGCCCGGCGGGCCAGCGCCCGCGCGGCGTAGAGCCCGCCGAAGCCGCCGCCCACGATCACCACGTGCGGAGGGGCGGCCGGTCGTCTCATGGGCGTATGTTCATCGCGCCTCCTTCTCGAGCCAGGCGGCGACGTCGGCGGCGATCGCCTCCCAGCCGGGCTCCTGGATGAGCATGTGGGCGTGCTCGTCCCAGACGCGGATCTCCGCGCCGTACTTCGCGGCGACCTTCCGCACCGTCTTCGCGGGCGTGATGCGGTCCTCGCGGCCCGCCACGACGAGCATCGGGCACCGCACGCGCCGGGCGTCCACCGGCACGCCCGTCACCGCGACGTCGAAGGCCTGACGTCCCGACTCGGGCACGAGCCGCTCGAACGCGGCGCGGCGCTCCTCCGGCGGGGTCCGGCCGTAGAGGAGCGCGTCGGCCTCCTCGAACGACGGCGTGATCGGCCGGGAGCCGAAGATCTCGCCCGCGTGCCTCAGCGAGAGCCAGAAGAGCTTGGGCGTGGACAGGGCGAAGATGCCCCGCGGCGCCGCGGGCGTGAGGAGGACGGCGGCGGGCGGATCGCCGATCTCGGCGAGCTTCTGGACGATGAGGCCGCCCATCGAGTGGCCCACGAGGATCGGGTTGCCGATCGCCCCGGCGACGGCGCGCGCGTCCGTCACGTAGTCGGCGAAGGGGACGCGGCCGATGTCCCGGACGGGCTTCGAGCCGTGGTGGCCGCGGAGGTCGAGCGCGTAGCAGGTGACGCCGCGGCCCGCGAAGAACCCGAGCCACTTGTCCCACATCCAGCTCCCGCCCCACATGCCGTGGACGAACAGGATCGGGCGCCCGTGCTCGGGCACCCGCGGCGCCGCGCGCTCGACCTTGAGCCCCGCGATCTCCATCGGCATCCCGCGCGATTCTAGCAGGCCCGCGCCGGCTCCGGTCAGGCGCCGAGGACCTCGTCGAGGACGCGACCGTCGGTCCCCGCCAGTGTGAGACCGAGCACACGGGCGACCGTGGGCCCGACGTCGCGGCTCCGGACCGCGGCGAGCGTCATCCCCTTCGCGATGCCGGGTCCCGCCGCCAGGAAGAATGCGCCGAGGTCGGCGTGCGTCGGGAGGTGGCCGTGGGAGCCTCGATAGCGCGGGGCGCAGACGAGCTCGTCGCCCGCGGCGTCGTCCGCGAAGGAGTAGCCCGGCGCCGCCTCGAGGAGGAGGTCGCCGACCTTCGGGTTCGCGGCGCTCGTCGGGAGCCCGAGGCCCGCGTACGCGCCCTCCGCGAAGACGTGGGCGACGCCCTCGAGCCGCGCCAGCTCGGGCGCCAGGTCCCGCGCGAGCCGCGCGCGATCGCCGGCACCCGTGCAGTAGACGTAGCCCGCGCCGGAGTTCACGACGAAGCGCGCTTCCCCGCCCGCGATGCCGCCGGCCGCGTCCACGCGGAGCAGTCCGAGCTGCCGGAGCCGCGCGTTGATGCGCACGTCGTGCGCGACGGGCAGGAAGCCGTGGTCCGAGACGACGAAGAGCGCGGTGCGCTCGCCGAGCTCGTCGGCGGGCAGCGTGCCGAGGAGCCTCTGGATGAGGCCGTCCACGTAGTCGATCGCCCAGTAGGCCTCGGGCGAGCGCGGGCCGTGGAGGTGCTGGAAGCTGTCGACGCAGAGGAAGTGCACGAGCATGAGCCGCGGCGCGTGGCGGCGCCAGACGTGCGCCGCGAGCTCCGCGACCATCGCGTCCTTCAGGAAGCGCTTGGGCAGCTCGGCCCACTCGCCCTGGCGGTCGAGCGGATAGCCGAGTGCCAGGAGCTCCGCCCACACGGCGCGCGACGTCTGCGTCTCGAAGATCCGCTGGTCCTTGAAGAACGGCAGGTTGAAGTCGAGCGCGGGCGACCGGCGCGTCGCGGGCCAGTCGATCGCCGCGGTGCCGAGCCCGGCCGCATGCGCCACGTCGTAGATCGTGGGCACGCGCACGAGGTCCGGGGCGTCGTACACGGGGTCGCCGCTCAGGTCCTCGCGCGCGCCGGTGGCGCGATTGAGGACGCTGTTGCCGACCACGCCGTGGCGGTCGGGCGCGACGCCGGTGACGAGACTCACGTGGGTCGGCCAGGTCGTGCTCGGGAACACGGTCTCCATCCGCTCGGCGATGACGCCGCGCTCGGCGAGCGCGCGGAGCCCCGGCATGCGCGCCGCGCCGTCCCGGAAGTAGAAGGCGGCGAGGCCGTCCACGCTCACGACGATCGCGCGCGTCGCGCTCACGCCGGCGCCTCCCGCGGCGCCCGGGACAGCGCGAGGAGCGCGACGCCCAGCAGGTTGAAGACGGCGCCGACGACCCACATGATGCTGTAGCTGCCCGTCGCGTCGTGGAGCGCGCCGGCGATCAGCGGCCCCCAGCCCGCCATCGCCCCCGCGAGCGCGAACAAGAACCCGACGATCGCGCCCGTCTGGCCGCGACCGAAGAAGTCGCCGACGATCGCGGGGAAGAGCGTCGAGACCGTGCCGTACGAGTAGCCGAAGACGAACGTGTCGGCGAAGAGCACGAGCGGGCCGCGCGCGGCCGCGAGGAAGCCGAGGAACCCGACGGCCTGGAGCGCCATCCCGATCGCGAGCGTGGCCCTCCGTCCGAGCCGGTCCGAGACGCCGCCCATCACGAGCCGCCCGGCGACCGCGCCGATGCCGAGCGTCGAGACCACCCACGCGCCGGTCAGGGCCGAGTAGCCGAGGTCGCGCGCGAACGGCACGATGTGCACGAGCGGGACGAAGACCGGGATCCACGTCGCGCTGAACGCGGCGCCGAGCATCCAGAAGGCGCGCGTGCGCCACGCGCGCGCGAGGGGCCAGCCCCGCTCCGCGGCGCCCGCCGCGGCCGGCGCGGGCGCGCCGTCGGGATGGAGGCCGACGCTCTCGGGATCGCGCCGCATCACGCACGCGACGAGGGTCAGGACGACGAAGATCGCGGCGCCGAAGACCACGTACGCCGTCCGCCAGCCGACGGCGGTGACGAGGAGCTGGGCGAGGGGCGGCAGGGCGAACGTGCCCGCGCTCCCGCCGCTCGACGCAAGGCCGACGGCGAGGCCGCGGCGCTGGACGAACCACTTCACGACGGTCGTGTTGCACGGGACGTACGCGGTCCCCATGCCGAGCGCCGCGACGCCGCCGTAGAGCAGATAGGGCTGCCAGAGCTCGGTCACGAGCGACATGCTGGCGAGCGCCGTGCCCAGGAGCAGCCCGCCCGCGCCGATGACCACGCGCGGGCCCCAGAGGTCGGTGAGCCGCCCCGCGGGGAAGCCGAAGACGCAGTAGAGCGCCGCGTAGAGGGAGAACGCGCCCGCCAGGCTGGCCCGGCTCCAGCCGAACTCCTCGAGGAGCGCCGAGAAGAAGACGCCGAACGAGTACTGGGCGCCGTACGCGAAGAAGAGGACGAGGAACGCGCCCCCGACGATGACCCAGCCCCGAAACAAGATCAGGCGCGACCGTTCTTGCCGTTGAGCTTCGGGAGGACCTCCGCGAGGAACTTGCCGGTGTACGAGCCCGGCGTCTGCGCGACCGCCTCCGGCGTGCCCTCGGCGACGATCTCGCCGCCTTCCTCGCCGCCCTCGGGGCCGAGGTCGATCACGTGGTCGGCCGACTTGATCACGTCGAGGTGGTGCTCGACGACGACGATCGTGTTGCCGGCGTCCACGAGGCGGTTGAGCACGCCGAGGAGCTTCTTGACGTCGTCGAGGTGCAGGCCCGTCGTCGGCTCGTCCATGATGTAGAGCATCTCGCCCGACTCGCGCGCGCCCAGCTCGGCCGCGATCTTGAGCCGCTGCGCCTCGCCGCCCGAGAGCGTCGTCGCGGGCTGCCCGAGCCGGAGGTAACCGAGGCCCACGTCCTGCAGGACGCGCAGCCGCCGTGCGAGCGCGGTCTGCGCGGCGAAGAACTCGACGGCGTCGTCCACCGTCATCTGGAGCACGTCGCTGATCGTGCGGCCGCGGAGCTTCACGCCGAGCACGTCGGGGCGATAGCGGCGCCCCTCGCATTCCTGGCAGGTCACGTACACGTCCTCGAAGAAGTACATCTCGAGCTTCTGGAAGCCGTCGCCCTGACACGATTCGCAGCGGCCGCCCGGCACGTTGAACGAGAAGGCGCCCGCGTCGAGGCCGAGCGCCTTCGCGCGCGGCAGCGCCGCGAAGAGCTTGCGGATCTCGTCGAAGGCCTTCACGTAGGTGATGGGGTTCGAGCGCGGCGTGCGCCCGATCGGCTCCTGGTCGATCAGGCGCACGCCCTTCAGGTACTCGAGGCCGGTGAGGGCGTCGTACGCGCCCGGCGGCGTGAACTCGGTCTTGAAGGCGCGCGCGGCGGCGCGGTAGAGCGTGTCGTGCACGAGCGTGGACTTGCCCGAGCCCGAGACCCCGGTGACGACGGTGAGCGTGTGGAGCGGGACGCGGAGCGTGACGGACTTGAGGTTGTGCTCGCGCGCGCCGAGGAGCGCGAGGTGGCGCCGCCCGCTCCGCCGGAACGGCGGCACCGGGATGGACTCCCGGCCCGTGACGTAGCGCGCGGTGAGCGAGTGCCTCGCCTTCTGGAACTCGGCCTGCGGGCCGTTGAAGACGATCTCGCCCCCACGGTCGCCCGAGCCGGGGCCGAGCTCGACGACGTGGTCGCCGGCGGCGATGAACTCGCGGTCGTGCTCGACGACGACGACGGTGTTGCCCGCGCGCGCGAGCTCGCGGCAGAGCTCGACGAGCCGCATCGTGTCGCGCACATGGAGGCCAATAGATGGTTCGTCGAGGACGTAGAGCGTTCCCACGAGCTGTGAGCCCAGCTGGTTCGCGAGGTTGATCCGCTGCGCCTCGCCGCCCGACAGCGTGCGCGTCTGGCGCGCGAGCGTCAGGTAGCCGAGCCCGACGCGCAGGAGGAACGTCAGCTTGGCGCCGAGCTGGCGGAGGATCTCGCGCGCGACGACGGCCTCCCAGGCCGTGAGCTTGAGCTCGGCGAGCAGGCGCGCGGCGCTCTCGATCGTGAGCGCGGTGAACTCGGAGATCGTGAGCCCGGCGACGCGGACCGCGAGGGCCGCGGGCTTGAGCCGCGCGCCGCGGCACGTCTGGCAGGGGGACTGGCTCCGGTAGCGCGAGAGGAAGACGCGGACGTGGAGCTTGTAGCGGTAGGACTCGACCTCCTCGAAGAACCCCGTGATGCCCAGAAAGCCGCCGTCGCCCTCGTAGACGAGCCGGCGCGCGGGCTCGGGAAGCTTCTCCCACGGCGTGTCGGTGTCGATCCCGTGCCGGCGCGCGGCCTTCAGGAGCGTCTTCTGCCACCACTTGCCGGACGGGTGCGTCCACGGCTCCACCGCGCCGTCGGCGAGGGTGCGCGCGCGGTCGGGCACGACGAGCGCCTCGTCGTACTTCAGGACGTTGCCGAACCCCTTGCACTCCGGGCAGGCGCCGAGCGGATGGTTGAACGAGAACAGGAGCGGCTGCGGCCGCTCGAGGACGGTCCCGCACCCGCTGCAGCGGTAGTCCTCGGCGAAGACGCGGCCGCCGTGCCCGAGGACCTCGACCTCGACCCGGCCGCCGCCCTCGCGCAGCGCCGCCTCGACCGACTCGGCGATGCGCGTGCGGTGCGCGGACTCGAGCACGACGCGGTCGAGCACGACGGCGATGTCCTTGTGCTCGCCGAAATCCGCCGGGGGCGGCGCCGCGAGGTCGAGGATCGAGCCGTTCACGCGCACGCGCGCGAAGCCGCGGCGGGTGAGGCTCGTCCAGAGCTCGGCCGGCGGGAGACCCGCGGGCACCGACAGCCGGAACGCGATCAGCGCCCGCGCGCCGGGGTGCTCGGCGAGGAGCGCGCTCACGATCGAATCGGGCGAGTGCGATGCTGCCGGCGCGCCGCACTCGGGGCAGTGGACGCGGCCGATCTTCGCGTAGAGGAGGCGGAGGTAGTCGTAGACCTCCGTGGCGGTGCCGACCGTCGAGCGCGCCGTGCGCACCGGGTTCTTCTGCTCGAGCGCGACGGCGGGGCGGATCTGCTCGATCCGGTCCACGTCCGGCCGGTCCACGCGGTCGAGGAACATCCGCGCGTAGGTCGAGAGCGACTCGATGTAGCGCCACTGACCCTCGGCGAAGAGCGTGTCGAACGCCAGCGAGGACTTGCCCGAGCCCGACACGCCGGTGACGACGGTGAGCTTGTCGTGGGGGATCTCGAGCGAAATGTTCTTGAGGTTGTTCTGGCGGGCTCCGTGAATCGAGAGCCCGGGGGGCTGGGCCATTCGATCGGTCCTCCTGAGGTGGGTAGTCTACTGGAACCGGCGCCGCGGCGCCAGGGCGCGGCGGAGCGCTTGACACGCGCGCGGCGGCCCGGTAGACTCCGACGTCGCTGTTGATAATGATTACTAACTACGAGACCCACGCCACGCTGCGCGCGCGGGGGCTGCGGCCGACGAAGCCCCGGCGCCTGATCCTCGAGGCCGTGCGCGCGACCGACGTCCACCCGACGGCGGCCTTCGTCTACCGCCGCGTGCGGAAGCGGCTCCCGCGCGTGAGCCTCGCGACCGTCTACCGCAACCTCCGCGTGCTGGCCGCCGAGGGCTTCCTGGCCGAGCGCGCGGACGCGGCGGGGCTGCGCTTCGACGGCAACACGGCGCCCCACGACCACTTCACCTGCCTCGCGTGCGGCCGGATCTACGACGTCCCGGCGCGCCGCGGGCGGGCCGCGCGCGCGCGGATGGCGGCGCACACCGGCTTCGAGATCCTGAACCACCGCACAGAGTACTTCGGCCGCTGCGGCGACTGTCGCCGGCACGGCGGCCGGACGTCCCCGAAAGCAAAAAGGAGGAGCTGAGTCATGGCAGGCAAGAGCCTCAAGGGCACCAAGAGCCACGCAAACCTGAAGGAAGCGTTCGCCGGCGAGTCGCAGGCGAATCGCCGCTACCTCTACTTCGCGCGCGTCGCGGACATCGAGGGGTTTCCCGACATGGCGGGCCTCTTCAAGGACACCGCGGACGCCGAGACCGGTCACGCCTTCGGCCACCTCGACTTCCTGAAAGAGGTCGGCGATCCGGTGACCGACGAGCCGATCGGCAAGACCGAGAAGAACCTCAAGTCCGCGGTCACCGGCGAGACGTACGAGTACACGCAGATGTACCCGGGCATGGCCAAGACCGCGCGTGACGAGGGCTTCCCGGAGCTCGGCGAGTGGTTCGAGACGCTCTCGAAGGCCGAGAAGTCGCACGCGGGGCGGTTCAACAAGGGGCTCAAGCAGATCGCGGGCAAGGAGCCGGCTGAGGCCATCTAGCTCTCGTTCCGGTTCGGGGGGGCGCGCCGGGGGACCCTGCTCGACCACGCTAGCCGCAACACGCGGGGTCGAGGCTGTAGGTTTGCGGTTCGGGCGACCCTGACTACACGGGTCTCGCAGGGTCACCCCGTCCCTCCCCCACCGAACCGGAACGAGGCTCGATTCCATCATGGGGACGCTCGACCTCAATTCGGCGGAGTTCTGGGACCTGTCGGCGGTCGACAAAGAGCTGCGGCGCGTCTACGACATCTGCGGCGGCTGCCGGCGCTGCCTGCCGCTCTGCCCGTCGTTCAAGGTTCTCTTCGACCGCCTCGACGTGGAGGCCGTGGACGGCGATGTCGAGAAGCTGCGCGCGCGCGACGTCAAGGAGGTCGTGGACCTCTGCTACCAGTGCAAGCTCTGCTACAACCACTGCCCGTACACCCCGCCCCACCGGTGGGCGGTGGACTTCCCGCGCCTGATGCTGCGCGCCCGCGCCGGTGAGGCGCGGAAGAACGGCGTCAGCCGTCAGGACCGGATGCTCGGCAACACCGAGCTCATCGGCCGGCTCAGCAGCCTCGCGGCGCCGCTGACGAACTGGCTGAACGAGCTCGGCGTGCACCGCGCGTTCGTTCAGGCCGTCGCGGGGATCCACAGGCGGCGGAACCTTCCGAAGTTCCATCGCGAGACCTTCACCCAATGGTTCAAGAAACGCGAGAACGCTAAGACCGCGGGTCGCGCAGACGCGACGGGCGTGGCGACAGGCCGGGAGCCCGTCGCTGTAGGAGGCGTGGCGCCAGCCCGGGAGACTGCGGCTCGCGCAAGCGCGGCGGGCGGGCCGACAGGCCGGG
>DATFVL010000062.1 GCA_035260325.1 Candidatus Methylomirabilota bacterium
TACGTCGAGATGAACGGCGCGCAC
The DNA here is from genome assembly GCA_035260325.1 of Candidatus Methylomirabilota bacterium. Classification (NCBI taxonomy): domain Bacteria; phylum Methylomirabilota (SeqCode); species Candidatus Methylomirabilota bacterium. The sequence goes on from DATFVL010000062.1 coordinate 25, forward strand.
GAGGCCGAGCTCGGTGCGATCCGGCGCGCGATCCGCGACCGGTTCCGCGTGGCGACGTGCGTCGGCTTCGGCCCGCGCTTCCTGCACTCGACGGGCCAGGCCTACAAGGGCGGGCCGAACTCCGGCGTGTTCCTCCAGCTCACCTGCGACGACGCGGCGGACGTGCCGGTGCCGGGCGAGCGGTACACGTTCGGTGTGGTGAAGGCGGCCCAGGCGCAGGGCGATCTCCAGGTGCTCATCGAGCGTGGGCGCCGCGCGCTGCGGATCCACCTCGGCAAGGACGTGAAGGGCGGGCTCGTGACGCTCAAGAACGCGGTCGTCCAGGCGACGACGTAGCAGCGAATCCAGGGCCCCGACGGGAGGACGGCGAGCATGCAGATCGGGATGGTGGGTCTGGGACGAATGGGCGGCAACATGGCGCGGCGGCTCATGCGGGGCGGCCACGAGGTCGTCGCGTACGCGAGAAGCGCGAAGACCGTCCAGGAGGTCGCGGGCGAGGGCGCGGTCGGCACCGTGACGCTCGACGACTTTGTGGCGAAGCTCAAAGCGCCGCGCGTCGCGTGGGTGATGGTGCCGGCGGGCGCGGCGACCGAGCAGGTCGTGATGGACCTCGCCCGGCGCATGGGGCCCGGCGACACGCTCATCGACGGCGGCAACTCGTACTTCAAGGACGACGTGCGCCGGAGCCGGGCGCTCCGCGACAAGAAGATCAACTACCTGGACGTCGGCACGAGCGGCGGCGTCTGGGGGCTCGAGCGCGGCTACTGCCTGATGATCGGCGGCGAGAAGGCGGCGGTCGAGCGCCTCGACCCGATCTTCCGGACGCTCGCGCCCGGGATGGGGACCATCGCGCGTACGCCCGGGCGCGAGCAGCGCGGCGGCACCGCCGAGCACGGCTACCTCCACTGCGGCCCGTCGGGCGCCGGCCACTTCGTCAAGATGGTCCACAACGGCATCGAGTACGGGCTCATGCAGGCGTACGCCGAGGGCCTCGACATCTTCAAGAACGCGAGCTCGAAGGATCTCGATGCCGACCTGCGCTACGACCTCGACCTCGCGGACATCACGGAGGTCTGGCGGCGCGGCTCCGTCGTCTCGTCCTGGCTCCTCGACCTCACCGCGCAGGCGCTCGTCGAGAACCCGACGCTCTCGAACTACACCGGGGTCGTCGCCGACTCGGGCGAGGGGCGCTGGACGATCATGGCGGCGATCGAGGAGGGCGTTCCGGTGGACGTGCTCTCGGCCTCGCTCTACGTCCGCTTCCGCTCGCGTCAGGACCACACGTTCGCGGAGAAGGTGCTCTCGGCGATGCGCCAGAAGTTCGGCGGCCACGTCGAGCGGCCGAGCGGGGGATAGCGTGGGACCCGCCCCCGTGACGGAGCCGGTCTCCCTCGACGCGCACCTCCGCGCCGCCGGCGGGCCCGCGGCCGCAGACCTGACCGTCCTGGTCGGAGCACTCGCGGTCGCCGGCAAGGTCATCGCGCGCGAGCTCGGGCGCGCCGCGCTCGCCGGCCAGCTCGGGGCGACGGGCGACACGAACGTCCAGGGCGAGAAGGTGAACAAGCTCGACGTCTGGGCGAACGACGTGGTCGTGCGGGCGTTGGAGGAGACGGGCCTCGTGGGCGCGCTCGTCTCCGAGGAGATGGCCGAGCCGCTGCGCCCGGCGAGAGCTCGCGGCCGCTACGTCGTGTGCTTCGACCCGATCGACGGATCATCCAACCTGGATGTGAACGGAACCGTCGGCACGATTTTTTCCATCCGCCCGGGCGTCGAGCCGACGCAGCCGGGGACGGCGCAGGCCGCGGCGGGCTACATCATGTACGGGCCCTCGACGCTCATGGTGCTGACGACGGGCGCCGGCGTCGACGGCTTCACGCTCGACCCGACGCTCGGCGAGTTCGTGCGCTCGCATCACAGGATCCGCATCCCCGCGCGGGGCCGCATCTATAGCGTCAACGAGGGCAACTTCTCGAAGTGGGCACGCGGCGTCCAGCGCTACATCGAGTACCTGCGCGGCGCGGAGGTGGCGACGGGCCGGCCCTACACGGCGCGCTACGTCGGCTCGCTGGTCGCCGACGTCCACCGGACGCTCCTCGAGGGCGGGATCTACCTCTATCCGGCCGACGCCGGCAAGTCGGAGGGCAAGCTGCGTCTCCAGTACGAAGCGGCGCCGATGGGGATGATCGTCGAGCAGGCGGGCGGCAAGGCGTCCACGGGCCGCGAGCGCATCATGACGATCCAGCCGGCCGCGCTTCACCAGCGGGTGCCGCTCCTCATCGGGAGCCCCGAGGACGTGACGCTTGGCGAAGACTTCATCGCAGGGAGGCGTCGATGACGGAGCGGGTGCAGGAGATCCTGAGCTGGTACGGAAGCGACAACCCGGGGACGCTGACGAACCTCGCGCGCCTCTTGAGCTGCGGCGCGCTCGCCGGCAGCGGCAAGCTCGTGATCCTGCCGGTGGACCAGGGCTTCGAGCATGGCCCGGGGCGGTCGTTCGCGATGAACCCCGCCGCCTACGATCCGCGCTACCACTTCGAGCTCGCGATCGAGGCCGGCTGCAACGCCTACGCCGCGCCGCTCGGCTTCCTCGAGGCCGGCGCGCGCCAGTTCGCCGGCCGGGTGCCGCTGATCCTCAAGCTCAGCAACCACGACGTGCTCCTCGACGACAAGGACCCCGAGCAGGCGATGACGGGCAGCGTTGAGGACGCGGTGCGCCTCGGCTGCGTCGGCATCGGCTTCACGATCTATCCCGGCTCCGAGCACCGGCTCGCGATGTACGGCCAGCTCCGAGGCCTCGCGGAGGAGGCGAAGCGGCGCGGCCTCGCCGTGGTCGTCTGGTCGTACCCGCGGGGCTCCGGCCTCTCCAAAGATGGCGAGACGGCGATCGACGTCACGGCGTACGCGGCACACATCGCCGCCCAGCTCGGCGCGCACGTCATCAAGGTGAAGCTTCCGTCGGCTCACCTCGAGCAAGCGGCGGCGAAGAAGGTCTACGAGAAGGAGGGCGTGCCCACCGGGACGCTCGCCGAGCGCGTCCGCCATGTCGTCCAGGCGACGTTCGACGGCCGGCGGATCGTGATCTTTTCGGGCGGCACCGCGGACACGGACGAGGCGATCTTCGAACAGGTGAGGGCGATCCGCGACGGCGGCGGCTTCGGCTCGATCATTGGGCGCAACTCGTTCCAGCGGAAACGGCCCGACGCGCTCAGGTTCCTCCGGACGGTCATGGACATCTACGCGGGGGCCAGGAAGTAGCGGCATGATCCTCGCGGGCGACGTCGGCGGCACCAAGACCGCGCTCGCCCTCTACGAGGCGCGGGGCGGCGGGCTCGCGCCGGCGCGCGAGGCCGCGCTGCCGAGCCGCGAGTTCCCGACGTTCGAGGACGCCGTGGCGAGCTTCCTCGCCGCCGCGCCGCGCGGCGCGGTCGAGGCGGCGTGCTTCGGCGTGGCCGGGCCCGTGGTGAACGGGCGCTGCATCGCGACGAACCTTCCCTGGGTCCTCGACGAGGCGACGCTCGCGTCCAGCATCCCGGCGAAGCGCGTGAGGCTCCTCAACGACCTCGAGGCCATGGGCCACGGCGTCCTCGCGCTCGAGCCCGCGTCGCTCGCCACCCTCCAGGAGGGCGCGGTCCGGAAGGGCAACATGGCGCTGCTCGCCGCCGGCACCGGGCTCGGCGAAGCCCTGCTGGTCTGGAGCGGCGAGCGCCATCTCGTCGTCCGCTCTGAGGGCGGGCACGCGGACTTCGCGCCCCGGACGGACCTCGAGGTGGAGCTGCTCAGGTTCCTCCGCAAGGAGTTCGGGCGCGTGAGCTACGAGCGCGTGCTCTCCGGGCCGGGGCTCGTCAACATCTACCGCTTCCTGCGCGACACGGGAGACGCTCCGGAGCCCGCGTGGCTCCGCGAGCGCCTCGAGCGCGAGGACCCGAGCGCCGTCGTCTCCGAGGTCGCGCTCGCGGGCAGCCACCCGCTCTGCGTCAGAGCACTCGAGCTGTTCGCGTCGATCTACGGCGCCGAGGCGGGCAACCTCGCCCTCAAGGCGTTCGCGGTCGGCGGCGTCTACGTCGGCGGCGGCATCGCGCCGAAGATCAGGGCGAAGCTCGCCGACGGCACGTTCGTCGCCGCGTTCTGCGACAAGGGCCGGTTCGCCGCGCTGATGGCGTCGATCCGCGTCTCGCTCGTCCTCGAGCCGCGGGCGGCGCTCCTGGGCGCCGCGCGCGTGGCGCGGGACCTGGTCTAGCGGGGTGCCCGTGGACAAGCGACGCGCCGTCACGCGCGAGGAGGCGAGGCTCAAGGAGGCCCAGGAGCGGACGGCCCACTGGAAGCGCTGGGGCCCGTACCTCGCAGAGCGGCAGTGGGGCACGGTGCGCGAGGACTACAGCCCGGGCGGCACCGCCTGGGAGTACTTCCCGCACGACCACGCCCGCTCGCGCGCCTACCGCTGGGGCGAGGACGGGATCGGCGGCATCACCGACAACCACGGCCGCCTCTGCTTCGCCATAGCACTCTGGAACGGCCGCGACCCGATTCTCAAGGAGCGCCTCTTCGGGCTCACGGGCAACGAGGGCAACCACGGCGAGGACGTGAAGGAGTACTACTTCTACCTCGACTCGACGCCGACGCACTCGTTCATGAAGTTCCTCTACAAGTATCCGCAGGCCGAGTTCCCGTACGCGACGCTCGTCGCGGAGAACCGGCGCCGGGACCGGGGGGCGCCCGAGTACGAGCTCCTGGACACGGGTGTCTTCGACGACGATCGCTACTTCGACGTGATGGTCGAGTACGCCAAGGCGGCGCCGGACGACGTCCTCGTCCGGATCACCGCCACGAACCGCGGCCCCGAGACGGCCGAGCTCCACCTGCTGCCGACGCTCTGGTACCGGAACACGTGGGCGTGGGACACGGCGGGCCCCGAGCGCCCGACGCTCCGCACCGGGAGCCCGGGGTTCGGCCATCTGACGATCGAGGGCGACCACCCCTCGCTCGGCGGCCGCTGGCTCTACTGCGACGGCGCGCCCGAGCTGCTCTTCACCGAGAACGACACGAACGCCGAGCGCCTCTGGGGCGTCCCGAACGCGGGGCCGTACGTCAAGGACGGCATCGGCCGCTACGTCGTCGAGGGGCGGAAGGACGCGGTCAACCCCGCCGAGGTCGGGACGAAGGCGGCCGCGTACCACCGGCTCGCGCTCGCCCCCGGTGCCCACGCGACCGTGCGCTTCAGACTCACGAACACGCCGATCCCGGGCGACGCGTTCGGGCGGGAGTTCGAGGCCGTCTTCGCCCAGCGGATCGCCGAGGCCGACGAGTTCTACGCGACGATCGTCCCGAAGGACTTCTCCGACGACGGCGAGCGCGTGATGCGCCAGGCGTTCGCGGGGCTGCTCTGGTCGAAGCAGTTCTACCACTACGACGTCCGGCGCTGGCTCGAGGGCGATCCCGCCGCCGCGCCGCCGCCGCCCGAGCGGTGGCGGGGGCGGAACCGCGCGTGGCTCCACCTCTACAACGAAGACGTGATCTCGATGCCGGACAAGTGGGAGTACCCGTGGTACGCGGCATGGGACCTCGCGTTCCACATGATCGCGCTCGCTCCCGTGGACCCGGACTTCGCCAAGGCGCAGCTCGTCCTGTTCCTGCGCGAGTGGTACATGCACCCGAACGGCCAGATCCCGGCGTACGAGTGGGCGTTCGGCGACGCGAACCCGCCGCTCCACGCGTGGGCGGCGCTGCGCGTCTACCGGATCGAGCGCCGCGTCCGCGGCCGGGGCGACCGCGAGTTCCTCGAGCGCGTCTTCCACAAGCTCCTCCTGAACTTCACCTGGTGGGTCAACCGGAAGGACGCCGAGGGGAAGAACATCTTCCAGGGGGGCTTCCTCGGCCTGGACAACATCGGCGTCTTCGATCGCTCGGCGCCCCTGCCGACGGGCGGCCGGATCGAGCAGTCCGACGGCACCTCGTGGATGGCGATGTACTGCCTCAACATGCTCGCGATCGCGCTCGAGCTCGCCAAGCAGGACCCGGCCTACGAGGACGTCGCCTCGAAGTTCTTCGAGCACTTCGTCTACATCGCCCACGCGATGAACACCCTCGACCTCTGGGACGAGGGCGACGGCTTCTACTACGACGTCCTCCACACCGACGGCCAGGCCTGCCGGTTGAAGGTGCGCTCGATGGTCGGCCTCATCCCGCTCTTCGCCGTCGAGACGCTCGAGCCCGAGGTGGTGGAGAAGCTCCACGGCTTCAAGCGCCGGATGCAGTGGTTCATCGACAACCATCCCGAGTTCCGCCGGCACGTCGAGATGACGTCGAAGCCCGGCGTGGGGCTCAGGCGGTTCCTGGCGATCGTGTCGCGCGAGCAGCTCCCGCGCGTGCTGGGCTACATGCTCGACGAGGCGGAGTTCCTCTCGCCCCACGGCGTCCGCGCCCTCTCGCGCCACCACAAGGACCATCCGTACGTGCTCAGCGGCGATGGCGGCGAGCACCGCGTGGATTACGAGCCCGCCGAATCCACGAGCGGCCTCTTCGGCGGCAACTCCAACTGGCGCGGCCCGGTCTGGTTCCCGGTCAACTACCTCCTGATCGAGGCGCTGCAGAAGTTCCATTATTTCTACGGCGACGGCGTGAAGGTGCAGTGCCCGACGGGCTCGGGCCCGATGCTGAACCTCTGGCAGGTGGCCGCCGAGCTCTCGCGGCGGCTCACGCGCATCTTCCTCCGCGACCGGGACGGGCGGCGGCCGGCCTACGGTGGCACCGAGAAATTCCAGCGCGACCCGCACTGGCGCGACCTCATCCTCTTCCACGAGTACTTCCACGGCGACAACGGCGCGGGGCTCGGCGCGAGCCACCAGACCGGCTGGACGGGGCTCGTCGCGAAGCTCCTGCAGCAGAGCGGCGAGTAGCGGTAGGCTCGATCACGCCCGCCGCGTCGTCCCCGCCCGGGGCGACGGGTGAAGCCGCAGCGCCGCGGCCAGCGCGGGAAGTCGGGGATGCGCGCCCCCGAGCCGGCGCCGCGGATAGCCGCCGGGGTAACGCCCGGCCGGCGGCCTCAGCTCACCCCTTTTCGACCTTTACCTCGAGCCGCGGCTTTCCGGCGGTCCGCACCGCGTAGAACGCCCCGATCAGGCCGCCGCCGAGCGCGAACAGCGTGTCGCCGCCGAGATCCCAGAGGATCGCCGGGATCTTGCTGATGAAGATGTCCCAGTGCACCGAGCCGCCCCGCGCCTTCGCGTACTGCTGGACCCGGTAGGCGGCGAGGAGGACCTCGCCGAGGAGCACCGAGGCCACCGTGAAGCCGGCGCCGACGACCTGGGGGATCAGGCCGCCGCGGCCCGCCGCCTTGGTGGTGCCCCAGCCGATCAGCGCGCCGCCGGCGATCGCGATGACCCAGAACATGCGGTTGGTCGCGATGGCGACCCCGGCCCAGACGGCGGCCGCCACGATCGCCAGCACCGCCGCGGCCAGCACGGCCAGCGGCACGTTCGTCGGAAGCTCCTCGTAGCGCTGGGTCGCGACCTTGGCTTCGTGCTGGAGGCGCTCGATGCAGGCCGGGCAGACGCGGTCGATGACGCCGTTCACCAGAATCGGCTCGCTCGCGGCGGTGCCGCCGCAGAGGCGGCAGGCGGCCGCCGGCGGCGGGCTTCCGGTCTTGACGGCGGCGAGGAGCGCGTCGAGCTCCGCGGCGATCCGCGCGGCATCGAGCGACCGGAACATGGGCCGGGCGTGCGTGTAGAGGGCGAGGCCGTCGGCGACCTTGACCTTCTTCGGGTGGACGCCCGCCGCCGCGAGCCCGGGCGAGCGCTGAACCGCCTCGCGGACCGCCGGGTCCCTGGCGGGATCGCCATAGCGGACGATCTCGACGATGGCGTTGTTGTCGTCGCCGCCCCTGGCCGCTTCGACGAGATAACCGTCCTTGACGCCGAAGACGATCGCGCTGCCCGCCGCGGGCTTGAGGCCGAGCCGCTTGCCCGTTTCGAGGACGGTCTTCACGAGGCTCGTCATGTCCGGTTCCCTTTCACGCCTTGCCTTCGAGCGCGCGCTTGAGCTGGTCGAGATGGTTGTCGTCGTGCCACGCCCAGAGCGCGGCGACGGCGTCGAGGGTCATCGGGTTGGTCCCGATGGTCCCGGACCGCTTCCACTGCTCGGCGCTGAGCCCGCGCGCGACCCGGAGCGACTCCGCGCGGCGCCGGCGGAACTCGGCGAGCGCCTCCGCCGCGTCGGCCTTCGGGTACTGGCGCTCCGCGCCGATCTTGTCGGCGTCGGGGACGGGGAACTTGGCGCCGTCCTGCGTCGAGATCGTCTTGAGCACGAGGAGGAAGAGCTCCTCCGCGTCGCGGAGATGGCAGACGACTTCCTTCGCCGCCCAGTTCTTGCCGTCCGGCCGCTTCGAGAGGACGGCCTCGCTCTGATCGCGGAGGGCCGCGGCGAGCTCGTCGGGGGTGCGCTCGGAGCGCGCGAGGCGCGCGGCGATCGGCTGCTTGGCGTACTCGGCCATCGTGGGCATCGCGTCGCTCCTTTCCGGCACGAGCTGGGCGAAGAGGCTCGACTCGCGCTTGTAGAAGCCTTCCGTGTGGAAGGAGTCCCGGAGCCGGAGGCCGGTGTAGTCCACGTGGTGGCCGACCTCGTGCAACAGCGTCCGGAGGTACGTTCGAAATGCTACCACGCGCCTCTGCTTCGCGGTGCGCATCCAGAGCTGGATGCGGGGCGGCCGGCCGCGCTCGTTCGTGTAGAGGCCGTGGAGCTCGCCCCAGCGCGCGTGCGGCCGCGCGGCGAGCACCTCCACCCTGACCGGCGGCAACGCCATCGCCGCGCAGAGCCCGCCGGCCAGCGCCTGGCTCGCGCGCTGGACCGCGTCGCGGGCCTCGGACCGGAGCGCGCCCTCGAGCGCCTCGACGGCGGGGTGGAGCTCCGCCGGGCTCGCCAGGCGGATCTCGGTGAGGGCGTCGCTCTTCCGGTAGATCGCTTGCTGGGCGCGCGTGAGGCGCGCGTAGTACGCGAACGGCAACGCGGCTACGTACCGGTGAAGCGGGGCTTGCGCTTCTCGAGGAAGGCCTTGGCGCCCTCGATCCGGTCCTCGGTCGTGCGCAGGAGCGTCGCCAGGTCGTTCTCGAGCCGGAGCCCGTCGGCGAGCGGCAGCTCGAGCCCCTTGACGACCGCCTCCTTGGCGTAACGGAGCGCCACCGGCGCCTTGGCGGCGAGCGTCCGCGCCAGCTCGAGCGCCGACGCCGTCAGCTCGGCCGCGGGCACGACGCGCTCGACGAGGCCGATCCGGAGCGCCTCGCGCGCGTCGATGCGCGCGCCCGTCAGGATCATCTCGAGCGCCTTGCCGCGGCCGACCAGCCGCGGCAGGCGCTGTGTGCCGCCGCCGCCGGGGATGATCGCCAGGTCGACCTCGGTGAGGCCGAGCCGCGCGTCGTCGCCCGCGATGCGGATGTCGCACGCGAGCGCCAGCTCGAGCCCGCCCCCGAAGGCGTAGCCGCGGATCGCGGCGATGATCGGCTGGGGGCAGCGGTCCATGGCCTGGCGGAAATCCACGCGGCGCCGGCTCTCGCGAAACTTCACGGGCACCTGCGGGGCGACGAACTCGCGGATGTCGGCGCCCGCCGAGAACGCGCGCCCGCCCGCCCCCGTGACGACGACCACGCGGACGTCCTCGCTGCCCGCGGCGCCGCCGAAGCAGTCCACGAGCTCGGTCCGCATCCTCTCGTTCATCGCGTTGTGGACGTCGGGACGGTTGAGCGTGAGCGTCGCGACGCCCTCGGCGACCTCCCAGACGATCGTTTGGTAGGTCATTGATCGGGTGCTTCCAGGCCGGCTCCGGTCGTGGCCGGCCCGAGACAGATGCGCCGTTTCAAGAGGTCCGCGATCATGGCCGCGCTGTAGCCGAGCTCTCGGAGGACACCGTCGGTGTGCTCGCCGAGCGTCGGCGGCGGCCCGGGGTCGCGCGTGGGCGTGCCGGCGAAGACCAGCGGCTGGCCCATCATCCGGAGGCGCCCGACCTCGGGATGCTCGTACTCGTGGACCATGTCGTGGTGGCGCACCGCCGGGTGCCGCATGAACTCGTTCACCGTCTGCACGGGCCCGGCGGGGATATCGTGCTTCGCGAGGAGCTCGAGCCAGTGGGCGCGCGGCTCGGACTTGAACTTCGCCTCGAGGAGGGGCAGGAGGACCTGGTTGTTCTCGAGGCGCAGGAGCCAGGAGGCGAAGCGCGGGTCGTCGGCGAGGGGCGCGAGGCCGAGCGCCGTGCAGAGCTTGACCCAGAACGACTGGTTGCCACAGGCGAGGAAGAACCACGCGCCGTCGCCCGCCTGGTAGAGCCGGTACGTCGGGTTGTCGCGGATCAGCGTCGGCTTCGACGGGTACTCCACGGCGATGCCGGCCTGCATCGCCATCACGCCCCTGAGCAGGGACGTCTCGACGCGCTGCCCCCGCCCGGTGCGCTCGCGCGCGAAGAGCGCCGCGAGGATCGCCTGGGCGGCGAGCGCCGCCGTGTAGTAGTCGGTCGGCGCCGTCCGGAGGTACTGGGGCGGGCCACCGAAGCCCTGGAGCGTCATCACGCCGCCGAGCGCCTGGAAGATCGGGTCGAAGCCGGGCCGCTCGTTCTCCGGGCCCGTCGAGCCGAACGCGGTGACCGAGCAGTAGACGAGCCGCGGGTTGAGCGTCGCGAGGCGCGACCAGCCGACGCCGAGCCGCTCGGCGACGCCCGGCCGCATGTTCTCCATGAACACGTCGCCGCGCGCGGCGAGCGTGTCGACGATCTGGAGCCCCTCCGGGGTCTTCAGATTGACCGCGATCGAGCGCTTGCCGCGGTTCCAGCCGAAGAAGCCGGGCAGCTCGCGGAAGCTGTCGCCCTCGAGGGACTCGACCTTCACGACGTCGGCGCCCAGGTCGGCGAGCTGCATCGCGGCGTAGGAGCCCGCGATGTAGCTCGTGAGGTCAACGACGCGGATGCCGTCGAGCGGCGGCGCGGCCACGGCGCGGGCGGGGCGGCTAGGCCGCCACGCGGCGCAGGATCAGCTCGCGGTGGTAGTCGCCGTCCCCGTACATCGGCTCGAGCGCCTTGGCGCGCTTCATGTAGAGGTGGAGGTCGTACTCCCAGGTGAAGCCGATGCCGCCGTGGACCTGGATCGCGTTGTCGGCCACATGCCAGCCGGCGTCGGAGGCATACGCCTTCGCCATCGATGCCGCGTGCTGCAGAGTCTCCGGCTCGGCGTCGGCGGTCCAGGCGGCGTAGTAGACGGCGGAGTGCGAGTTCTCGACCTCGAGGAGCATCTCGGCGCACTTGTGGCGGATCGCCTGGAAGGAGCCGATCGGCTGGCCGAACTGCTCGCGCACCTTGGCGTAGCCGACCGCCATGTCGAGGCAGCGGCGCGCCGCGCCGAGCATCTCCGCCGCGGCGCCAACCGCGCCGCGCCGCAGCAGCGCGGCGAGCAGCGGTCCGCCGTGGCCCGGCGCGCCGAGCACCGCGTCGGCGGCGACGGGCGTCTTGTCGAGCGTGACGTTGACGAGGCGCGTGGCGAGGTCCATCACCGGCACGGGCTCGAGGGTGAGCCCGGCGGCCGAGGGGTCCACCATGAAGAGCGTGAGCCCGTCCGGCCCCTGCGCCGGCACGAGGAGGACGTCGGCGACGTGGGCCCAGGGCACGAACCGCTTCTGGCCCGAGAGCGCCCAGCCCTTGCCGGTCTTCTCCGCGCGCGTCCGCGCGGCCTCCGGGCGCCAGTCGAGCTCGGCGTCGAGGAAGGCGATCGTCGCGCGGGCGTCCCCCGTGGCGAAGGCGGCGAGCCAGCGCTTCTTGTGGACCTCGCTGCCGCCGAGCTCGATCGCCGTCGCCGCGAGCGCGGTGGGCCAGTAGGGGCCGGGGTACGCGGCGCGCCCCATCTCCTCGAGGAGCAGCGCGGTCTCGACCATGCCGAGGCCGCTGCCGCCGTACGCCTCGGGGAGCGAGAGGCCGAGCCAGCCGAGCTGGGCGATCTCCTTCCACATCGTGTCGCTCTCGCCGCGCGGGTCGTCCCAGAGCAGGCGCACCGTGGCGGGCTTGCAGTGCTCGTCGAGGAAGGCCCGCGCCGAGTTCCGGAGGAGCTGCTGGTCGGAGGTGAAGGCGAAGTCCATGGCGTCAGGCCTTCAGCCGGTCGGCGCGCACTTCCTTGGGCAGGCCGAGCACGCGCTCGCCGATGATGTTCTTCTGGATCTCGGAGGAGCCGGAGTAGATCGTGCCGGCGCGCGACCAGAGGAACGCCGTCGCCCAGGTGCCGGGCTCGCCCGAGGAGGTGTCGATCTCCTCGAACTCCTCGCGCGCGGAGATGAGCTGGCCGTACGGCCCGAGGATCTCCAGCGCGAGCTCGAAGTAGCGCTTCTCGAACTCCGTGTAGGAGAGCTTGGTGATGGACGACGCGGCGCCCGGCGAGTCGCTGTTCTGCAGCGCCGACAGCACGCGCAGCGCCGCGTAGCGCTGGACCTCCAGCTCGGCGTAGGCCTTCCCCAGCTTCGCGCGGACGGCCGGGTCCTCGAGGAGCGGCTTGCCGCCGCGCCGGAGCTCCTTCGTGGCCCGGACGAGCTGGTTGAACGCGATGGCGTAGCGCGTGACGCGCCCGAGCGAGTTGGCGCCGCGCTCCCAGCCGAGCGTGGTCTGCGCGATCTCCCAGCCGCGGTTCAGGCCGCCGATGAGGTCGCGCGGCTCCGCCCGCGCGTCGGTCATGAAGACTTCCGAGAAAAGCGAGGAGCCCGTGATCTGCTTGAGTGGCCGTACCTCGACGCCGGGCTGGCGCATGTTGAGGAGCAGGCACGAGATCCCCTTGTGCTTGGCGACCTTCGGGTCCGTCCGCGCGAGGAGGATCCCCCAGTCGGCGATGGGCCCGCTCGACGTCCAGATCTTCTGGCCGTTGACGAGGAAGTGGTCGCCCTGGTCCTCGGCGCGCGTCTTGAGGCTCGCGAGGTCGGAGCCCGCGTTCGGCTCCGAGTAGAGCTGGCACCAGATCTCCTCGGCGGTCAGCATCTTCCGGAGGTAGCGCTGCTTCTGCCAGTCGGTGCCGTGGACGATGATCGTCGGGCCGATGAACCCGATGCCGAGGCCGTTGATGGGCGGCGGGGCGGAGAGGCGCGCCATCTCGTCCTGGACGATGGCTTGCTGCATCGGCGCGCGCCCCCAGCCGCCGTACTCCGTGGGCCACAGCATCCCGACGTACCCCGCCTCGTAGAGCTTCCGGTGCCAGGCCTTACGCTCGTCGAGCGTCTTCAGGTCGTCCCGGGGGACGTTGGCCCCGAGCCAGCGCCGGACGTCGGCACGGAAGGCGCGCTCTTCAGCGGTGGGAGTCAGGTCCATCGTCCGCCTCCTCGCGGGGAATGAGCGTTTCTAGCACGCAGGCCGAGGCGAATCAATGGGCGCGCCCGCGGCGCGTCTAGCCGGCCGCGGGCGGCGGGAGCTTGTAGATCGCCGTGTGAAGGATGTGGGCGACGGGACGCGGCCGGTCGCCCGCGACGATGAGCAGGTCCGCCTCGACGAACTCGCGGCCCTTCTTCTCGAACAGCGAGCGCACGCGGCCGCGCGTCTCGAGCGTGGCGCCGACGCGCGCGCCGCCGAGGTGGCGCACCACGCTGCCGACGTGGAGCCACGGGTCCATCCGCACGTTCCTGTCGAGGGCGCGGTTGGCCTGGTCGAGGAAGAACCCCGGGTGGACGAAGCCGTCGGCGCCCCGGTAGAGGTCGAGCGCGTCGCCGACCTTCTCGAGGTACTCGCCGGCGCGCGCCGCGTCGTAGGCGTTGACGGGCGTGCCGAGGGTGGCGAGCGCATCGAGGTGTGCGCGCGTGGCGGCCGGGCGCTCCGCGGGCAGCGGCGCCCGGGGATAGCGCGCTACGTTCACCTGCGTCGGCGTGCCGGCGGGGATGGTCGCCGTCATCGCCGCGCACTCGCCGGCGCTCGCGGTGGACGCCGTGAGCGAGGCGGTCACGCCGCGCTCGTCGCGCGCCGTGACCGTCCCCGACACCGTGAGCTCCTCGCCGTCGAGGACCGGCTTCACGAACCTGACGCTGGCCGTGCCGCGCTCCAGCCATCCCGTCCCGAACGCCTCGGCGAGCGGATGGGTCATGTAGGCGTACACGGTCACGCCCGGGACCAGGCCGCCGCGGAAGCCGTACCGGCGCGCGACCGCGTCGTCGTGGATCTTGTTCTCCGAGCTCGTCGCGGTGTTGCGCGCCTTGACGCGGTACTCGGGCAGGGCGTCGCCGCTCACGGCAGTGAGGCGATGAGCTTCCGGTACTCGGCCTCGGTGAACGCCTTCATCGTGAGGGTGCGGACGTTCCCGCCCGCCGCGAGCGCGAGGACGAACTTCGCCATCGCCTCGTCGTTCGGCGCCTCGGCCACCGTGACGATGTCGTGGGCGCCCATCGTCAGGTAGAACGCCTTCAGCTCGCCGCCCAGGTCCTTGATGAGCTTCTTGGCGGCGTCGAGACGCTTGGGGCTGTCCTTCACGTTCTTGACGCCTTGGTCGGTGTAGTTGACGAGGGCGATGTAGGTCGCCATGGGGGGCCTCCTTTGGTTGCGCCGGGTGGACAAGTATATAATCGGAGCCGGTCATGGTGCGCGGCCTCCTGATCGCCCTCGCCGTCGTCGTCCTCGTCGTGGGCGGCATCGTCGCGTGGGCGATCTCGGTCAACAACCAGCTCGTCCGTCTCGAGCAGGACGTCAACGAGAAGTGGGCCCAGGTGCAGAACGTCTACCAGCGCCGGGCCGACCTCGTCCCGAACCTCGTCGAGACCGTGAAAGGCTTCGCCGCGCAAGAGAAGACGGTCCTGGAGGAGGTCACGAAGGCGCGCGCGAGCGCGACCTCGATCCAGCTCACCCCCCAGGCCCTGAACGACCCGAAGGCGCTCGAGCGCTTCCAGGCGGCGCAGGGTCAGCTCTCGGGCGCGCTGAGCCGCCTGCTCGTCACGGTCGAGCGCTACCCCGACCTGAAATCGAACCAGAACTTCCTCGCGCTCCAGTCCCAGCTCGAGGGGACCGAGAACCGGATCGCCGTGGAGCGGCGGAAGTTCAACGAGTCCGTGCGCGAGTACAACACGCGCGTGCGGCTCTTCCCCGGCTCCGTCGTCGCGGGGCTCGCCGGGTACCAGCAAAAGGCGTTCTTCGAAGCGGCGCAGGACGCGCAGGGCGCGCCCAAAGTGAAGTTCTAGACCGCTGCTCCCGCTCCTCCTCGCCGCCGCCCTCGTCCTCCCCCCGGCTCCGAGCGCCCGCGTGAACGACTATGCCGGGCTCCTGGCGCCCGCGGCGCGCGAGCGGCTCGAGCGGACGCTCGCCGAGCGCGAGCGCGCGACGGGAGCCCAGATGGCGATCGCGATCTTCCCGTCGCTCGAGGGCGAGGACGTCGCCGACGTCGCCAACCGGCTCTTCCAGAAGTGGAGACTCGGCCGGAAAGGCCTCGACAACGGCATCCTGCTCGCGGTGTTCGTGAAGGACCGCAAGCTGCGCCTCGAGGTGGGCTACGGCCTCGAGTCCGTCGTGACCGACGCGGTCGCGAGCCAGGTCAACCAGGCGGTCGCGGCGCGGTTCCGCGAGGGCCGCTGGGCCGACGGCCTCGCCGCGGCGGTGGACGCGGTGTACGCGCGGATCGGCGCGGCGAGCGCCGACCGGATGCGCGGCGAGGCGGAGGGGTTCCGGCGGAGCCAGCGGCGCCACGAGGAGAGCGCCGACCTCTACCTGATCCTCTTCCTCGCGCTGTTCGGCGGGATCGTCGCGAGCCTCGTGTGGGAGGCGTCGCGCCAGCGTCACGGCCTGACGGCCAGCCGTCGCGGCGTCGACCGGACGAGCGGCGGATGGGGCGGCTGGTACATCGGCGGCGGGGGCTGGTCCGGGGGAGGCTCGGGGGGCGGCGGCTGGTCCGGCGGTGGTGGAGGCGGCGGAGGATTCTCGGGTGGCGGCGGCGGGTCCGGCGGCGGCGGCGCGAGCGGGGATTGGTGATGGCGCGCCACCCGCGATGGGCGCGGCGGTTCCTCTCCGAGGCGGACTTCGTCGCGATCACCGACGCGATCGTGCGGGCCGAAGCTCGGACGTCGGCGGAGATCCGCGTCCACGTCGAGCGCCGCGTCCCGCGCCGGCTCTTCCGGCGCACCCCCGACCCGCTCACCCGGGCCCGGCACGTCTTCGTGAAGCTCGGCATGCACCGGGCCGCCGAGCGTCACGGCGTCCTGATCTACTTAGCACTCGGGGACCGGAAGCTCGCCGTCGTCGGCGACGGCGGGATCCACGCGCGCGTCGGCCCGGGCCACTGGCACGGCGTCCGCGACCGCATGGTGGACAAGCTCCGCGCGGGAGCGCCGCGCGAGGCGATCCGCGGCGCGATCGAGGAGGTCGGGGCGGCGCTCGCGGCGCACTATCCCCGGGTGTAGGCTCTGAGTATCCGAGCATGAGACGGACCGCCGGCGCGCTCCTCGTCCTCCTGGCGCTGCCCGCGCTCGCGGCGGCGCAGAGCGATCCCGCGCGCGAGCCCGGCCGCGTGCCCGTCGAGATCCGGCGTGGCGAGGTGTCCCCCGAGGCGAAGGTCGGCCGCCCGATCGTTCCGCCGCCCGCGCAGGACCCCGCGAGCGTGAGCGAGGCCGAGCGCGCCGCCGCCGCGTTCGAGCTGGTCCGGCGCGGCCAGCAGTTCATCCGCGGCGAGACCCGGCCGATGCCGCGCCGCCCCGACCTCGGCTACGACGTGTACGGCGGCATCCAGCAGAAGAACCTGCAGCGGTCGCCGCCGCGCTAGCGGCCGAGCAGGAACTCCTGGGCGGCGCCGAGCCCGGCGCCGAGCTTCACCGGCACACCGAGCTCCTTCAGCATCATCTCCACGCCCGCGAGGCCTCCGAGCAGGTCGAGCTCGTTGAGGCTCCCGAGGTGGCCGATGCGGAAGACCTTGCCCTTGACGGCGCCGAGGCCGACGCCGAGCGAGAGCTCGAGCCTCCGGTAGGCGAGACGGATCAGCTCGTCGGAATCGAAGCCCTTCGGCATGACGACCGCGGTCAGCGTGTTCGAGTATTCCGCGGGGTTCCGGCAGAGGAGCTCGAGCCCGAGCGCCTTCATCGCGCGGCGGCAGGCTTCGGCGAGCCGCGCGTGGCGCTTGAAGACCTTCTCGAGCCCTTCCTCGTTCAGCATGCGGAGCGCCTCCTCGAGGCCGAAGAGGAGCGCGGTCGCCGGCGTGTAGGGATACTCGCCGCGCTTGTTCCGCTCGAGGACGGGTTTCCAGTCCCAATAGGCGCGCGGGCAGCGCGCCTTCTCGGCGGCGCTGATCGCCTTCTCGCTGGCCGCGAGGATCGCCATGCCGGGCGGCAGCATGAGGCCCTTCTGCGGCCCCGTGAGCGCGACGTCCACGCCCCACTCGTCGAAGCGGAAGTCGATCGACGCGAGCGAGGAGACGGTGTCCACGAGGAGGAGCGCCGGATGCTTCGCGCGGTTCAGCGCGGCCCGGACGGCGGCGATGTTCGACGTGACACCCGTCGAGGTCTCGTTGTGGACGACGAGGAGGGCCCTCAGCTGGTGAGCCGCGTCCGCCTTGAGGCGCCGCTCGACCTCGTCGACCGGCACGCCCGCGCCGTAGTCCACCTCGACGCGCTCGACGTCGATCCCGTACGCCTCGGCGGTGCGGGCGAAGCCCGTCGAGAAGTGACCGTTGACGACGGCGAGCACGCGGTCGCCCGGCGACAGCGTGTTGACGAGCGCCGCTTCCCACGCGCCGGTGCCCGAGCCCGGGTAGAGGATGACGTGGCCGCTCCGCGTCTTGAAGACGCCCTGGAGCCCCTCGAGGCACGCCTCGACGAGCGCGGCGAACTTCGGTCCGCGGTGGTCGATGATCGGCTGCGACATCGCGCGGACGATCCGCTCGGGCACGAGCGTCGGGCCGGGGATCTGGAGGAACGTGCGTCCGGGCATGCGTCGAGTCTAGCATGCTAGATTAGGCGCGCCGCCATGACGCGTGACGAGATCCCGACCCCCGCGCTCCTGCTCGACCTCGACCGCTTCGAGCGAAATCTCGCGACGATGGCCGCCCACGTGCGGAGCGCGGGCAAGGCGATCCGCCCCCACGCGAAGACCCACAAGTGCCCCGAGATCGCGAAGCGCCAGATCGCGGCGGGGGCGCGCGGCGTCGCCTGCGCAAAGCTCGGCGAGGCCGAGGTGATGGCGCGCGCGGGCGTCCGGGGCCTCCTGATCACGACCGAAGTCGTGACGGCGACGGGGCTCGGGCGCCTCACGCGGCTCGTCGCCGAGGCGCCCGACACGATGGTCGTCGTTGACAACGCGGAGAACGTGGCCACGCTCGCCCGCGCCGCGGCGGACGCCGGCATCGTGGTGAGCGTCCTCGTGGACGTCGACGTCGGCAACCGGCGCACCGGGATCGCGCCGGGCGAGCCGGCGCTCGCGCTCGCCCGCGCGGTCGTCGCCCAGCGCTCGCTCCGCCTCCGCGGGCTCCAGGGTTACGCGGGCCAGTGCGCCCACGTCATCGGCTGGGAGAAGCGGCGCGAGGCGTCGCTGGCCGCCATGCGCCCGCTCATGGAGACACGGGCGCTCCTCGTGCGCGCTGGGCTCCCCGTCGAGATCGTCGCGGGCGGGTCGAGTGGCACCTGGGACATCGACGTCGAGCTCGGCGGGCTCACCGAGCTCCAGTCCGGCTCCTACTGCGTCATGGACCTCGACTACCGCCGCATCGGGGGACGGGGCGGGCCGCTCCTCACCGACTTCGAGATGGCGCTGACGGTCGTCGCGACGGTCGTCAGCGTCACGCCGGGCGACCGCGCCATGGTGGACGCAGGGCTCAAGGCCTTCTCGACCGACAAGCCGTTTCCCCCGGAGTCGGTCGAGCGCCCGGGAATCGCGTACGGCTTCGCGGGTGACGAGCACGGCCGGCTCGCGATCACCGACCCCTCGCGCGCGCCGCGTCTCGGCGAGCGTATCGAGTTCTTCCCGCCCCACTGCGACCCGACGATCAACCTCTACGACTGGATCCACGCCGTGCGCGGCCCGAAGGTCGAGGCCGTCTGGGAGATCGCCGCGCGCGGGCGGTCGGACTGACTCGTGCTGTGTTGCGGTGACACTCTGACTTGGAGGGCTCGCCCTATGACCACCCAAGGCCTCATCGTTTTCCTCGTCATCGGCCTCTGTGCGGGCTGGCTCGCGGGGAGGATCATGAAGGGCAGCGGCTTCGGTCTCGTCGGTGATCTTGTGGTCGGGGTTGTCGGTGCGTTACTCGGGGGCTGGGTCTTCGGCTTGCTGGGTATCGTCGCCTACGGCCTGCTCGGCTCCCTGATCACGGCGCTGACGGGTGCCCTGTTGCTCCTCTTCCTCCTGCGCCTGGTCAAATCCGCCTAAATACTCGAGGCGAGGACGCAGACGACGCCTGGCGCTGGCCACGGAGTGAGAGGGTGTCACTCTAGGCGAGGAGCTGAAGCAGCTCCGGGAGCGTAGCCAGCCTGAAGTCGGCCTCGCTGAAGTCCTCGTGGCGCGTGGCGGGGCAGGGGACCGCCGCGCACGCCATGCCCGCCGCCTTCGCGGCGAGGAGACCGTTGCGCGAGTCCTCGACGACGAGACAGTCGCGCGGCGGCAGGGCGAGCCGGCGCGCGGTCTCGAGGAAGACGTCGGGCGCGGGCTTGCCGCGCCCCACCTCGAGCCCGGAGACGAGCGCCTCGAAGACAGGCGCGAGCCCGAGCACCTCCACCGTGGCCTCGATCACCTCGACCGCCGACGAGGACGCGACGGCGAGACGGTAGCCGAGGGCCCGGAGCCGCCGCGGCACCTCCGGGATCCCGCGCATCGGCACCGTGCGCTCGCGCGTCTGCCGGACCAGGAGCTCGGCGCGACGGTGGGCCAGCTCGCGCGCGTCGGGCAGGCGGCCGTGACGCTCGCGCAGGATGCGGAACACCTCGAGGTCGGTGAAGCCGAAGAACTGCTCGTTCTCCTCGTCGGTGTAGGGGACGCTGTACGGCCGCAGGACCTCGCGCATCGCGTCCAGGTGCATGGGCTCGGAGTCCACGAGGACGCCGTCCATGTCGAAGATGACGGCCGCGAACCTCACGCGGCCGGCCGGTAGGCGATCAGGTACCTGTGCTCGCCCTCCAGCACGGTCTCGCCACGCTGGTTCGTGAGCGCGACGCGCAGCGTGAGGAGCCCGGCCGAGCGCTTGCGCTCGAGGCCGACCACCGCGTGCTCCGGGTGGATCGTGTCGCCGATGAAGGCGGGGGCGAGGAAGCGCGTCCGCTGCTCCACGAACGCGACGATGGAGTCCACGATGAGGGGCGCCAGGGTCGACGCCCCGACCGCGGTCATCGATGTGAGCAGGAGGCCGTGAGCGAGCCGCCGGCCGAAGCGCGTCTTCTTCGCGTACGCGTCGTCATAGTGGATCGGGTGCGCGTCGCCGGTCAGGCCCGCGAAGGAGAGGAAGTGGGCGTCGCTGAGCGTCTTCGACGGGCTCTGGAACCGGTCGCCGACGGCGAAGTCCTCGAACCAGCGCTGGGTCACCAGATCCGCCAGAACAGCTCGCGAGCCTCCGCCGCGCTCCGGGCGCGGAAGAGCGCCTCCCGCATCAGCGCGGCGCCGGGGAGCCCATGGCCGTACCACGCGAGGTGCTTCTTCACCTGGACCAGCGCCGTGCGCGGCAGGAGATGCGTCTCGATCAGGTCGCAGTGCCGGCCGATGATCCGCGCCTTCTCCTCGCGGGCGACGTCCGCGCCGCGGAAGATCCAGGGCGCACCGAGGGCGCCACGGCCGATCATGACCGCGGCGCAGCCCGTGGCGGCGAGCATCGCGCGCGCGTCGGCGAGGCTGCGGACGTCGCCGTTGCCCGTGACCGGGATCCGTACCGCGTCCACGACGGCCGCGATGATCTCGCGGGGCGCCAGGCCGGCGAACTGCTGGGAGCGCGTGCGCGGGTGCACGGTGATCGCGCTCACGCCCTCGCCTTCGGCGATCCGCGCGATCTCGACTGCGTTCAGCGTCCGGTCGTCCCAGCCGCCACGGATCTTGACCGTGAGCGGCACGTCGATCGCCTTCCGCATGGTGCGGAGCACGAGCGCGGCGGTCAGCGGGTCGCGCATGAGCGCCGCGCCCTGACCCTTGGCGACGATCTTCGCCACCGGGCAGCCCATGTTCAGGTCCACCGCGTCGGCGCCCGCCGCCTCGAGCCGGCGCGCGGCCTCGGCGAGGGCGTCGGGGTCCGCGCCGAGCAGCTGCATCGCGATCGCGTGCTCCTCGGGGAGGTAGCGGGCCAGCTCGAGCGTGCGCGCGCTGCCCTCGACCAGGCCGCGCGCGTCGATCTCCTCGCTCGTGAGGAGGCCCGCGCCGCACTCGCGCGCGACGAGCCTGAAGGGCGCGTTCGTCACCGCCGCCATGGGCGCCAAACGGAGCTCGAGCGTCATGACAGGCCAGTCTACCATCGGCGCTCCGCGCTCAGGCGCGCGTGGCGGCGAGGACGGCGACGGGGTAGCCGTAGCGGATCGAGGCACCGTCGCGCCGCGCGTGGATGTCGGGGCGGTCGTCGTCGACCGCCTCGGCGAAGATGCGGCGGATCTCCGGCACGTCCTCGGGACGGGGGAACGACCGCGCGAGGAGGCTGTCGAGGTCGCTCTCGAGCCTGTAGCCGGTGATGCGCGGCGCGGGGAGCCGCGCCTGGTCGTAGAGGCGTGTCAGCTCGGTGAGCGGCATCGCGCGCACGTGCGAGGGGTCGCGGAGCTTCTCCAGGCGGTTGAACGCGTCGGCCTTGTCCGGCGCCGGCGCGCTGTCGACGACCACGACCCGGCCGCCCGGCGCGCAGACGCGCGTCATCTCGCGGAGGACGGCGCCCGGATCGAGGAAGTGGTGGAACGCGAAGCGGGACGTCACGATCGAGAACGCGCCGTCCGGGTAGGGCAGGGGCAGCACGTCGCCCTGCTTCCAGGAGACGTTCCTGTGCCCCCGCTCCGCGGCGAGCGCCCGCGCACGCTCGAGCATCGCGGGCGTGATGTCGATCCCCGTCGCGTGGCGCACGACGGGGGCGAAGGCGCAGACGACGAGACCCCCGCCGCAGGCGACGTCGAGCACCGTGTCGTCGGGACCGGCGCCGGAGAAGTCGACGACCAGCCGGAGCACCGCCTCGTCCTTGATGCCCGGCGCCGTCGAGAACGGCACGGCCTGGCGCGTGAACTGGTCGAGGATCTCGTCGCGGTGCTCAGAGGGTCTGCTTGTAGACATGGCCGCCCTTCATGATGAGCTTCAGGTTGTCCTGGATCTGGAACAGGCGCAGGTTCTTCAGCGGGTTGCCCGCGACGACGATCAGGTCGGCGTACTTGCCCGGCTCGACGCCGCCGATCCGGTCCGACATCCGGAAGAGCTCGGCGTTCACCTTCGTCGCCGAGAGCAGCACCTCCATCGGCTTCATCACCTGGCCCTTCAGCTCGAACTCGACGGCGCGCTGGACCATCATGTCGCCCAGGAGGTCGGAGCCCGAGCCGATCTTGCAGCCCGCCTTGTACGCATACGTGAGCCCCTGCACCGACTGCTCGCGCGCCAGATTGATCTTCTGGATCTGGTGGTCGCCGATCCCGTAGCGCTTGCCCTCGCGGTAGATCGCCTCGTAGGTGACCATCGTCGGCACGAGGAACGCGCCCGCATCCTTGATCGCCTTGGCGGCGGCCTCGCGGATCAGGTTCCCGTGCTCGATCGACCGCACCCCGGCCTCGATCGCCTTCCGCACCGCCGCGTCGGAGTACGCGTGAGAGAGGACGTACTTCCCGACCGCCTGAGCTTCCTCGACGGCGGCGCGCATCTCGCCGACGGTGAACTGCGTGGTGTCGAGCTCGTCGGAGGGCGACATGGCGCCGCCCGACGCCATGATCTTGATCTGGTCCACGTCCCGTCGGATCTGCTCGCGCACGGCCTTGCGCACCTCGGCCTCGCCGTCGGCGATGGAGCCCACCATGCCGGCGCAGCAGCCGATCGGCTCGATCCACTCGGCGCGCCGGCGCTTGTCGCCGTGGCCGCCCGTCTGGGAGATGTAGTTGCCCGAGACGAGGAGCCGCGGGCCCGGGAAGTGGCCTTCCTCCAGGACGAGCCTGAAGCCGTAGTCCGCGCCGCCCGCGTCGCGCACCGTCGTGAACCCCTGCAGCAGGCACTCCTCGGCGCGGCGCATCGCCCGTGTGGCGATGTAGGACGGCGGGTACAGGCGGTGCTGGTCGGTGATGTTCTCGGTGACGGCGCAGATGTGGACGTGCGCGTCGGTGAGCCCGGGCATGAGCGTCGCGCCCTTGCAGTCGAGCGTGGTCACCGGGCCCGGCAGCGGGCCGACCTTGCCGCCCGGGAGGACGTCCCTGATGCGGTCGTCCTCGACGACGACCGCGGCACCCTCCTTCGGGTCGGCGCCCGTGCAGTCGATGAGGAACGCGTTGGTGAAGACGGTGAGGCTCATCGCGCGACGATCTTGGCCTCGTACATCCACACCTTCTCGTCGGCGCGCGGCGTCCACTCGACCGTCTGCGCCACGCCGTAGAGGTCGTGCTGCTGCCAGAGGAACACCCACGGCGCCTCGTCGTGGACCAGCCGCTGCAGCTCGGCGTACGCGTCGGCGCGCGCCCTGGGGTCGAGCAGGGTCGAGGCCCGCGCGATCTTTTCATTCAGGACCGGGTTGTTGCCGTAGGACGAGTAGGTCTGGTCGGCGAGGAACAGGGGCTGCATCGTGCCCTGCCCGTGCAGCGCCGGGCCCCAGCCCAGGAAGAACATGTCGCCGGTGTTCCGGTTCTTGATCTTGTCCAGGTGCGTACCCCACTCGTTGACGACGACGCTGACCTTGATCCCGAGCCGCTGGAGCTGCGCGGCGATGGCGAGCGAGACGTCCTTGTCGAGCGGGTAGCGGCCCGACGGGGAGTCGAGCGTGAGGGCGAGCCTGGTCGGGTCCACGCCCGCCTCCTTGAAGAGGGCCAGAGCCCGCGCGGGGTCGTGCTTGGAGCATTCCACCGGCGCGTAGTCGACGTTCGCGGGCGACAGCGGACCGCACATGCGCGTGGCGCGACCCTTGAGCACCTGCTTGATCAGCTCCTCCACGTCCACGGCGTGGTTCATGGCCCGCCGCACGCGCACGTCCTGCATCGGGCCGGGCTTGAGGTTCACCAGCGCGAGGTAGTTGATGCGCGAGGACACCGTCGCGCGGAGCCGCGCGCGCCCGCTCCGCTCGATCGCCTCGACGGCGTGGGGCGGCACGTCCTTCATGATGTCGATCTCGCCGGACAGCAGGGCGGCCATGCGGGCGCTGAACTCGGGGATGAACCGGAACGTGACGCGGCTCACGTCGGCCGGTCCCTGCCAGTAGTCGGGGTTGCGCTCGAGCACCAGCCGCTCGTCGCGCTTCCACTCGACGAATCGGAACGGGCCCGTGCCGACCGGCCGCTCGGCCAGCTTGGCCGGCCCGAGCTCCTTCAGCGCCTTGGCCGGCATGATGAGGGAATTGGTCAGCGAGGCGCTGTCGATGAGATTCGGCCACGGCTGCTTGGTGAGGAACCGCACCGTGTAGTCGTCGACGACCTGCACCTCCTTGACGAGGCCCCAGTACGCGCCGGCCGCGAAGTGGCTCTTGGTCGCCGGGTCGAGCGCGTAGTCGATCGTGGCCTTCACCGAGGCCGCCGTGAACGGCTCGCCGTTGTGGAACTTCACGCCCTTGCGGAGCTTGAACTCCCAGGTCGTGTCGTTGACGATCTTCCACTCCGTGGCCAGCATCGGCTTGGGCTTGAACGTCTTGGGGTCGCGGTCGAGCAGGCGGTCGTAGATGTGCTCGAGCATGTTGTTCGTCGTCCAGTCCACGATCGTGGCGGCGAGCATCGTCCGCGGCTCGGCGCCGAGGCCGACGACGACCTCCTTGGTGCGGGCGCGGTCCTGGGCGTGGGCCGCGGCCGCGCCGACGAGGCAGAGGGCCAGCGACAGGGCGAGCAGCGCGTTCATGCGGCGCATACGGTTCTCCTCTCGTCCGTGACGGACCGGGCGGCTCACTCGGGCACTGGAGGGGTCAAGGATACAACGAGGGGGCCCGGCCGCGTCAGCCGAGCTCGTCCAGCGTCAGCCTGAAGCTCGGGACGAAGGTCTCGAGGAAGTAGCGGACCTCGGGGAGGTCGATGCGCTCGACGCTCCGGCGCAGGGCCTTCTCGGCCTGCGCGAACTCCGGGTTGCCGGCGCTCACCTCCTCGAGGCATTTGAGGTGCGCGCAGAGCTTGTCGGCGGCCCGCACCAGCTCGCGGTGCGCGCGGTCGCCGTCGTGGGGGAGAAAGAACGGGCGGTAGTCCCCCCGGAGCGCGTCCGGGATCATCTCGAGGAGCTTTTCCCGCGACGCGGCCTCGATCGCGTGATACGCGCGCTTGATCTCCGGGTTGAACTCCTTGACGGGCGAGGGGAGATCGCCCGTCAGCACCTCGCTCACGTCGTGGTAGAGCGCCAGCGCCACGGTCCGCTCCGGGTCCACGGTGCCGCCGAACATCCGATTGCGGATGATGGCCAGGGCATGGGCGATCTGCGCGACGCGCAGGCTGTGCTCCTGGATGTTCTCGGGGTACGTGCTGTGCATGAGGCCCCAGCGGCGGATGAACTTCATCCGCGACAGGTACGCGAAGAAGTGGCTCATCGGCGCCTCCCGCGAGCGGCGGCCGGCGTCACCGGCCCGGCCGGCACTCGCCGGCCGGGCCTACTCTAGATCAGACGCCGAGCTCGCGGGAGGTGATCTTGTAACGGAACGAGTCGGGGTCGAGGCTGTCGAGCCGGCCCTCGGCCGTCTCGGCCTGCGGGTACATGAAGAACGCGATCGGCTCGCCGGTCGAGTTCGGCAGCTTCACGTCGTGCGCGTAGTTGTAGGCGAGATAGTTCATCTCCCAGGCGCCGAACAGCTTCGCGCGCGCCCGGCGGACGATCGGGTCGCCGAGCGGCAGGCCGCCCTTCTCCTCGAGCACGACCTTGCGGACGTCGGCCGGATCGACGGGCACCCAGCCGCGCGCCGGCAGGTAGAACTCCGCGCGGCAGTGCTGGGCCTTGGTGATGTCGCCGCTCCTGCCCAGGCTCTTGAATTCCCCCGAGTCCGCGACGCGCACGCCGTAGACGTCGCGCGCCGGGATCCCGACGGCGCGCGCGAGCCCCACGAAGAGCGCGTTGAGGTCGGCGCACTTGCCGCCGAGGTTGCGGGTCTCGAGCATCCAGCCGATGTCGCCGACGCCGCAGCCGCGCACCTTCGGATCGCGGAAGGTGTTGTCGACGATCCACTCGTAGATCGCCCGCGCCTTGTCCAGGTCGGTCTTGGCGCCCTGCGTGATCTCGAGCGCCGTCGCGCGGACGATGCCGTCGGTCCGGATCAGCTTGGTGGCCGCGAGGTACCGGGCGAGGGTGCGCTTGTCCTCGGGCATGACCGTTACCGGCTCCCTGGGGTCCACGGCGCGGTCGCGCGTCGCGTGGCGCGTCGTCACCTCGACGACGGGCGCCTTCTCGGTTTCCGGCCACTCCGCGTAGAGGATCCCGGCGTTGTACTTCTCGTCGCGATAGACGCGCATGACCGTGGCGTTGCCCGTCCACGTCTGCCCGAGGCCCTTCTGGTAGTCCGTGTCCGCCGTGAGCGGGAGGGGCACCCAGGCGCGCGCGACGCCGGCCGGGCTCGCGATCTCCACTCGCGCCGTCACCTCGAACGCGCGCCACTTCGCCGTATCCTGCCCCGCCGCGCCACGCGCGGCATCGGGCCACCCGAGCCCGCCGAGGGCGAGCGCGGCCGACGCGCCGACTCCCGTCCCGAGAAATTGTCGCCGGTCCATCGTGTGTTCTCCTCGTCCAGCGTTTGTCGCATCCCGTGTGAGATGCGAATCGGCTGTCGTTCGATTCGAGCGCACATAGTAGGGGTGCGCGGGACGACGTCAAGGGGTTAGGGCATGACGATGGATGCGGCGCGCGCGGATAGAGCGCTCCTATGGGAGCGGTCAGACGCGGAGTCGGGGATCGAGCGTGTCGCGGAGCCAGTCGCCGAGCAGGTTGACGCCGAGCGCCGTGAGGGCGAGCGCCGCGCCCGGGAAGGCGGCGAGCCACCAGGCGACGTAGAGGAAGTCGCGGCTCTCGGAGAGCATGCTCCCCCACGCGGGCGTCGGCGGCTGGATGCCGAAGCCGAGGAAGCTGATCGCCGCCTCCGCGACGATGAACGAGGAGAACTGGAGGCTCGCGACGACGATGATGGACGGCGCGACGTTGGGCAGGACGTGGCGGAACAGGATCCGCGCCCGGCCCGTCCCGAGCGCCGCGGCGGCCTGCACGTAGTCGCGCTGCTTCACGGAGAGCACCTCGCCGCGCACGACCCGCGCGTAGACGACCCAGCCGGCCGCCGACAGGCTCAGGATGATGTTGCGGAGGCCCAGGCCGACGATCGCGTTGATCGTCAGCGCGAGCAGGATGAACGGGAACGAGAGCTGGACGTCGGCGATCCGCATGATGACGGCCGAGGGCCAGCGCTCGACGAAGCCCGCGACGAGGCCGAGGAGCCCGCCCACCACGGCGGTGAGCAGGACCGTGCACGCGCCGATGAAGAGCGCGAGCCGCGCGCCGTAGAGCACCCGCGCCAGGAGGTCGCGGCCGAGCTGGTCCGTGCCGAGCGGATGCGCGCGCGTCCCCGGCGGCCGGAGGCTCTGGACGAAGTCGGTCGTGAGCGGATCCTCCGGCGCGAGCCAGGGCGCGAGCACGGCGGCGGCGAACGCGGTCGCGGTCAGGCCGATCCCGAGCCATTTCTTCATGGAACCGGGCACAGGCGCCCGGGCTTCGCCACGCCCGTGCCCCGGCGCAGCCACCCACGAGGGCCGGCCATTCGCCCGATCCGAGCCCGCGCCACCGTCGGCGTCACCGTAAGCGCACGCGCGGGTCGAGCCAGCCGTAGGCGAGATCCACCAGGAGATTGATCAGCGTGTACATGACCGAGATCAGGAAGACCGCGGCGAGGACGACCGGGAAGTCGCGGTTCAGGAGCGCCTGTACGGTGAGCCGCCCGAGGCCGGGCCAGGCGAAGATCGTCTCGGTGATGACGGCGCCGCCGAGGAGCTGCCCCGCCTCCAGACCCGCGAGCGTCACGATCGGGATCGCCGAGTTCCGGAGCGTGTGCTTGCCGATGACGCGCCCCTCGCCGAGCCCCTTCGCGCGCGCCGTGAGGATGTACTCCTCGCCGAGCACGTCGAGGACCGCGGAGCGCGTGAGCCGCGCGATGCGCGCGGCGAAGAACGCGGCGAGCACGACGGAGGGCATGACGAGGTGCGCGATCGATCCCGTCCCGCCTGTCGGGAGCCAGCCGAGCCTGACCGAGAAGAGGTAGATCAGCATGAGCCCGAGCCAGAACCCCGGCGTCGCCTGCCCGAGGACGGTCGCGACGGTGCCGACGTGGTCGAGCACGCTGTTGCGGCGCACCGCCGAGAGGACGCCGACCGGGAGCGCGATGCAGACGGTGAGGAGGAGCGAGGCGCCCCCGAGCAGGAGCGTCGCGGGCAGGCGCTGGAGGGCCAGGCCCAGCGCGTCCTGCTTGTAGCGCAGCGACTCGCCGAAGTCGCCGCGCACGGCGCCGGCGACGAAACGCGCGTACTGGACGGGGAGGGGGTCGTTGAAGCCCAGGCGCTGGCGGAACTCGTTCACGTCCTTGGCCTGGATGTCCATCGGTATGAAGAGCAGCACCGGGTCGCCCGCGAGGCGCATCATCCCGAAGACCGCGGTCAGCGAGAGGAAGACGACGAGCGCCGTCTGCGCGAGGCGCGACAGGACGTAGGCCCGCATCGGCCTACAGTTGTATCACGCCGCCAGGCGTGGTCCCGCTCAGCAGTCGGTCGCGCGCTCGGGGACCCAGTAGGGCAGATAGTAGCCCCCGGTCTGGACGCGCGGCTCGAAGTGGCCGGCGACCCAGAGCGCGTCGCTGTCGTAGTGGCTCTCCACCCAGACGTCGTCGGTGTACTGCTGCGGGAGCCAGGTGTAGGCCCAGTAGCCGGGGACGACACAGCGGCGCGGCTGGTACACGTACACGGGCGCCGGGAAGCAGCACACGGGCGGTGCGCCGACGAAGATCCGGCTCGGCGCGTTCACGGTGATCCGGCTCGGCGGCGCGACGAAGACACGGCTGGGCGCGTTGATCGTGACCTGGCTGCCGGAGGGCACGAAGACCTGCCGCCGGGGCGCCGGCGCGCCCACGCCGACGGAGATGCGCACGTCGCCCGCGGCGGCCGGGGCGGGCCCGGCGGCGACCGCCGCGACGAGCACCATGACGAGCGCCATACGAGTGGGCATCCTGCCTCCTTGGACGCGGAAGCGCGCCCCGGTGTTCAGTGGTCGCGGGTTTTCAGCGGGGCGCGATCCGGGCCTCGATGCCCTCCCACAGGAGCTCGGCCCAGCGCGCGTAGCCTGCGTCCGACGGGTGGTAGCCGTCGGACCAGACGAGCTCCGGTCGCTGCGGGAGCTCGCGCCGGCTCGCCGCGTACAGGTCGACGAGCTGGACGCCGTGCGCCCGGGCTCGGCGCGCGAGGACGTCGTTGAAGCCGATCGTGAGCGCGGCGACCGCGTCCCGCTCGCGGCGCCGGTTGAAGCGGGGCGTCAGCGCGAGATCGGGGATCAGGTTCGCGACGACGACCGCCGTCGTTTCGCGAGCGAGCCGCCCCAGGATCGTCTCGAGGTTCTTCTCGTAGGTTTCGACGCGCACGCCCGTGGTGATGTCGTTGGGTCCGACCGAGAGCGTGACGAGGTGGGGGCGACGCTCGATCGCTCGGTCGAGCTGACGCGCGAGCACGTCGCCGGAGGTGGCGCCGCCGACGCCGAGGTTGGTGAGGCGGGCGCTCGGGTACACGGCGCGCAGGCGCGCATGGATCCGGCTCACGTAGTTCAGCTCGGGGCGCGACGCGCCGACGCCCTCGACGGTGCTGTCGCCGAGGGCTACGTACGAGACCACGGGGCTCCGGTCGGCGGGCAGGAGGCGCGCCCCGTCCTGCTGGGCGCACGCGGCGGCGAGCGCCGCGAGCGCGGGGAGCGCCCACCGAGTCGCGTTCACAGGCTCGCCGCCGCCTCGAGCGTCGGGCCGTACCACGGCGCGTCGGGAAAGGTGATCGGGCGGATGGCGGGGAGCGTCACGCCCGCCGCGCGGTAGGCCGCGACGTAGGCCCGCGCGCGCGCCGCGTCGCCGACGGCGCCGAGCGCGTCGGCGAGCGCGTCGGGGACGGCGCGGTCGCGGTCGAAGGCCCGGACGCCCTCGCCGAGGCCGCTCGCCTCGAGCATCGCGCGGTAGAACGGCAGGGCGAGATAGCGCGCGAGCTCGCCCGTGAACGCCCGGCGGGCGGCCGCGGGGTCGCCGGTGACCGCGAGGGGGACCGCGGCGACGATCTCGAAGCCGTCCATGCTCTTGCCCGCGCGCCTCCGCCCGCGGCCGAGGGCGGGGATCGCCACGTCGCGCACGTAGGCCGGCGGGCAGAGCCAGAGGATCGCGCCGTCGGCGAGCTCGCCGGCGAGCTCGAGCATCCGGCGCGAGAGCGCCGCGAGGTACACCCGCGGCGGCGCGGGGCGGCGGGGCAGCGCCGCGCTCCAGCGGACGCGGTAGTGCGCGCCCGTGAAGTCCGCGCCCTCCGCGAGCGCGCCGCGCAGCACGGCGACGTACTCGCGCATCGTGGCGAGCGGCGCCCGGAGCTCGAGGCCGAGCATCTGCTCCATGCTCTCGCGGTGGCTCACGCCGATGCCGAGGATGAAGCGTTCGCCCGTCAGCTCCGCGAGCGTGAGCGCCGCCTGGGCCATCGCGACGGGATGGCGCGGGAAGATCGGGACGACCCCGTTGCCGAGCCCGAGGCGCGTGGTGGCGGCGCCGTAGGCCGCGAGGACGAGGAACGAGTCGCGGCCGAGGCCGTGGGTGACCCAGACGCTCTCGTAACCGAGCGCCTCGGCGCGCCGGGCGAGCTCGACCGCGGCGCCGAGGTCCTGCCCGGGGGAGATGTAGGCCGCGCGCCTCAGTCGCGGATCCACGACTCGGCGAGCGGGATCGGCGGGGCGCTCCGCCGCCGCGCGGCCCGCAGCGGGATCACCTTGGCGCTCCGGCCGGCGCTCGGGGCCAGGCGGAGCAGCGCCTCGACCTCCGCGCGGCGGTAGAGCCGCTGGCGCTTGATCCCCTGACGGTAGCTGCGGAGCACGCCGCGGCTCACGTAGGCGTAGAGCGTCGCGGGCTTCACGCCCAGGAGGCGCGCCGCCTCCTTCACCGTCAGGTACTCCTCGCCCTCGAGCACGACCATGCCCATCCCCGACGCTAGCAGGCTTGCCGGGCCCCGTCCAGCCGACGCGTGCTGAATAAATATAAATCATGTATAATCAACTATTATAGAATCTCAGGAGGGCTCCATGGACGACACGGCGTGGAAGGCGGGGCTCGAGGACGTGATCGCGGCGCGCTCCGCGATCTGTCGGGTGGACGGCGCGGCGGGGCGCCTCTTCTATCGCGGCTACGAGATCGGCGAGCTGGCCGGCGTGGTGCCGTTCGAGGAGGTGACGGCGCTGCTCTGGTCCGGCGAGCTGCCGGCGCCGGCGGAGGCCGCGGCGTTCGGGGCCCGGCTCGCGGCGGCGCGGGGCCTGCCCGGGCCCGTCCTGGCGCTCCTCGAGCGGCTGCCGCGCGACGCGCATCCGCTCGACGCGCTGCGGACGGCGGTGTCGCTCGCCGCCACGCACGATCCCGACGGCCGGCGCGGTGACCCGGACGCGAACGTGCGCAAGGCGGTCCGGCTCATGACCCTCGTGCCGGAGGTCGTCGCGGCGTGGCAGCGGATCCGGACCGGCGAGGCACCGGCCGCGGCGCCGCGGGCGCCCTCGCACGCCGCGTACTTCCTCGAGCTGCTGGCGGGCGGGGCGCCGTCGCCCGAGGTCGCGCGCGTCCTCGACGTGGTGCTGACCCTCCATGCGGACCACGAGTTCAACGCCTCGACGTTCGCCGCGCGCGTCGCGGTGGCGACGCTCGCCGACATCCACGCGGCCGTGACGGCGGCCGTGGCGACGCTCAAGGGGCCCCGGCACGGCGGCGCCAACGAGGACGTGCTCGCGATGCTGCTGGAGATCGGCGACCCCGCGCGGGCCGAGGCGTACGTCGAGCGGCGGCTCGGCGCGCGCGCGGCGCTCTCGAAGCGGGAGCGCGGCGACCCGAAGGCGCGCGTGCCCGGCTTCGGGCACCGCGTCTACAAGGTGGACGACGCGCGGGCGCGCGTGCTGCGGGCGATGGCGAAGACGATGGCGGAGGCGACGGGCAAGCGGCGGCTCTTCGAGGTCGCGGAGCGCGTCGACGACGCCATGCGGGCGCGGACGGCGCTCCCGGTGAACGTGGACTTCTTCTCCGCGGTGGTCTACGACGCGCTCGGGATCCCGCCCGATTTCTGCACCTCGATCTTCGCCGTCGGACGGATCGCGGGCTGGTGCGCCCACGTCCTCGAGCAGTACGCCGACAACCGGCTCATCCGACCGCGCGCCGAGTACACGGGCCCGGCGCCGCGCCCGGTGCCGGCGCGCTAGCGGCGGAGGACCGAGACCTCCATCGCGTCGTCGTCGAACGCGTACTCGCGCGAGTCGTACCGGCCGTTGGCATCGCGCACGTACTCGAGGTACGGGCCGACGTCGCGCCGGTAGACGCCCGTGTTGTCCGCGACGACGACCGCGCCCACCAGCAGCTTCGGCTCGAGCTGCCGGAGGTAGTCGAGGTAGTCCTCCTTGGCGGCGTCGAGCAGGACGAAGTCGAACCGGCCGGGGAGGAGCGGCACCACGCGGAGCGCGTCGCCGACGACCACCTTCACGCGGCGGCCGAGGCCCGCGCGCGCGGCGTTGCTCTTCACGAACTTCGCCAGGTACGGGTTCGCCTCGACGCACATGAGCCGGCCGCGCGGCGGCAACGAGGCCGCGACGAGGATGGCCGAGTAGCCGAGGAGCGAGCCGATCTCGATGCCGCGCGTGGGGCGGTAGCGGTCGAGCAGGCGGCGGATGACGCGGCCCTTGGCGCGCCCGATGTTCGGGATGTGCCAGACGGCCGTGGCGCGGTCCATGACCGCCAGCATGCGGCGCGCGCGCGCGTTCACTTCGGCAGGCGCGCGGCGACGCCGTCGGGGACGGGGTACCGGCGCGTGAACGGGCCCGCCTTGACGATCTGGCCGGGCAGCGCGCGCCCGACGATCTCCTGCACGCGCTTCGAGACCGCGATGAGCCGTTCGAGATCGATCCCGGTCTCGACGCCCATCGCGTGGAAGCAGTGGACCAGGTCCTCGCTGCAGACGTTGCCGGAGGCGCCCGGTGCGAAGGGGCAGCCGCCGAGGCCACCGATCGAGCTGTCGAAGTTCGTGACGCCGCGCTCCAGCGCGGCCAGGATGTTCGGGATCGCCATCGCGCGCGTGTCGTGCGTGTGCAGGGTCCACTCGATGCCCGGGAAGCGCGCCGTCAGGTGCTCGAGCACCCGGCCGACCTGGCGGGGGTTCGCCACGCCGGTCGTGTCGGCGAGGCCGATCGCGCGCGCGCCCGCGTCCACGAGCCCGCGGACGACGCGCTCGAGCCGGTCGAGCGGCACGTCGCCCTCGAACGGGCAGCCGAAGGAGGTCGAGATGCCGCAGGCGACGGGGACCCGCGCGCGCTCGGCGACGCGCAGGACGACGGCGAGCTTCTCGAGGGACTCGGCGATCGTCATGTTGACGTTCGCCAGGTTGTGGCTCTCGCTCGCGGACAGGACCGTGTGGATCGCGTCCACGCCCGCGTCCACGGCGCGGACGGCGCCCTTCTCGTTCGGCACCAGCGCCGCGTAGCGCGTGCCGGGCCGCCGGCGGATCGTCGCCATGACGGCCTCGGCGTCGCGGAGCTGCGGGACCGCCTTGGGGTGGACGAACGAGGTCACCTCGATGCGCGACAGGCCGGCGTCGGAGAGGCGGTTCACCACCTCGACCTTCAGCTCGGTCGGGATGAAGTCGGGCTCGATCTGGAACCCGTCCCGGGTTCCCACCTCGCAGATCGTCGCGCGCGCCGGCAGCGTCATGGCCTCCTCCTCGGCGGCTCTCGCTAGTAGGAGCGGGGCATCCCGAGCACGTGCTCGCCGACGTAGGCGAGCACGAGGTTGTTGTTGATCGGCGCCGTCTTGTAGAGGCGGCACTCGCGGAACTTGCGCTCCACGTCGTATTCCTCGGCGTAGCCGTACCCGCCGTGGCAATCGATGCAGGCGTTCCCGGCGTCCCACGCCGCCTCGGCCCCGAGGTACTTCGCCATGTTGGCCTCGCCGCCGCAGGGCTCGCCGGCGTCGAAGAGCGCCGCGGCCTTGTCGCGCATGAGCTGCGCCGCCTCGATGGCGACGTGGGCCTTGGCGATCGCGAACTGCACGCCCTGGTTCGCGCCGATGGGCCTGCCGAAGATGACCCGCTGGTTCGAGTACGCCACGGCCTTCTCGATGAACCAGCGCGAGTCGCCGAGCGAGTCGGAGGCCACGAGGATCCGCTCGGCGTTCATGCCGTCGAGGATGTACGCGAAGCCCTTGCCCTCCTCGCCGATGAGGCTGTCGGCGGGGATCTCCATGTTGTCGAAGAAGAGCGCGTTCGTCGAGTGGTTCATCATCATCCGGAGTGGCCGCACCTCGAGCCCTTTCAGGCCGCGGATGTCGATGAGGAAGACGGATAGGCCGTCCGTCTTCCGCTTCACCCGGTCCACGGGCGTCGTCCGCGCGAGCAGAAGCATGAGGTCGGACTGGAGGACGCGGGAGATGAACATCTTCTGGCCGTTGACGACGTAACGATCGCCGCCGCGGACCGCGGTGGTCTGCAGCTTCGTCGTGTCCGAGCCCGAGTTCGGCTCCGTCACGCCGAAGGCCTGGAGCCTGAGCTCGCCCGTCGCGATCTTCGGCAGGTATTGCCGCTTCTGCGCCTCGCTGCCGTGACGGAGCACCGTGCCCATGATGTACATCTGGGCGTGGCACGCCGCCGCGTTCCCGCCCGAGTAGTTGATCGTCTCGAGGATCAGGCCGCCCTCGCGGATGCCGAGCCCCGCGCCACCGTATTCCTGGGGGATCAGCGCCGCGAGATAGCCCGCCTGTGTCAGCTCGGCGACGAACTTCTCCGGGTACTCGCGCTTGGCGTCGAGCTCGCGCCAGTACTCGCCGGGGTACCGCTTGCAGATCTCGAGGACGCCCGCCCGGAGCGCGCGCTGCTCGTCGCTGAGCGCGAGGTCGATGCTGGCCACCGTCATTTCCCTCTGAACCGCGGCGTCCGCTTCTCGTTGAAGGCCCGGACGCCCTCGAGACGGTCCTCCGTGACCACGGTGGCATTGTACGCCTCGATCGCGAGGACCATCGCCGTGTCGAGGTCGGTCTCGAGGCCGTACGCGATCGCCTTCTTCGCCTGGCGGACGGCGACCGGCGCGTTGCGGGCGATCGTCTGCGCGAGCTCCTGCGCCTTCGCGCGCGCCTGGCCCGCGGGGACGAGGTGGTTGACGAGCCCGGCGGCCTTCGCCTCGTCGGCCTTCATGCGCCGGCCCGTGAAGATCAGCTCCTTCGCGAGCGGCGCCCCGAGGATGCGCGGCAGGAGCTGGGTGCCGCCGATCCCGGGGAAGATCCCGAGGGTCGTCTCCGGCACGCCGAAGACCGCGGTCTCGCTCGCGACGATGAAGTCCGACAGCACGGCGAGCTCACAGCCGCCGGCCAGCGCGAAGCCCTCGACGGCGGCGAGCACCGGCACCGGGCAGCGGAGGAGGGCAAACGCGCCGCGCTCGAAGATGACATGCTGGGCGCGCCACGCCTCGTCCGTCATCTCGTTGCGTTCCTTCAGGTCGCCGCCCGCGCAGAACGCGCGGTCGCCGGCGCCGGTGAGCACGACCGCGCGCGCGCCCGGGTCGCGCGCGAGGCCCTCGAAGCAGGCGAGCAGGTCCTCGCCCATCGCCGTGTTCATCGCGTTCATCTGCTCGGGGCGGTTCAGCGTGACGGTCACGACGTGGCCCTCGTCGGCGCGCGTGACGAGGAGGTGCCGGTACCCGCTCACTGGACGACGCCCTGGGCCCGGAGGCCGCGCACGTCGTCGAGCGTGTACCCGAGCGTCGTGAGCACGTCCGCGCTGTGCTCGCCGAGCAGCGGCGGGACGCGCCGCACCTCGGGCCTGACGCCGTCCCAGAGGAGGGGCAGCCCCACGGACCGGTACCCGGGGATCCGCGGGTGGGGTGCCTGCACGAGCATGCCGCTCGCGCGCGTCTGCGGCTCCTCCACGACCGCGTCGATCGTCAGGATCGGTGCCGCCGGCACGCCGGCGGCGCGCAGCCGCTCGAGGAGCTCGGCCGTCTTGAGGCCGCGCGTCAGCGCGGCGAGGGCCTCGCCGAGCGCCGCGCGGTTCCGCACGCGCGCGGGGTTGTCGGCGAAGCGCGCGTCGTGCGCGAGGGCCGGCGCCGCCAGCCCCTCGCACAGGCGCTGGAACAGCACGTCGGAGCCCGCCCCGACCATCGCGTAGCCGTCGGCCGTCGGGAACGCCTGGTAGGGCGCGATCATCGCCGTCCCCGAGCCGTGCGGCCGCGGAACCTCGCCGTCGCCGAGGTAGCCCATCGCGTGATACGAGACCCACATGAGCGCGGTCTCGAAGAGCGCGGTCGTCACCTCGACGGCGCGCCCCGTCGCGTCGCGCCGGCGGAGCGCCGCGACGACGCCGAGCGCGGCCCACATCCCGGTGCCCATGTCGACGATCGAGGTGCCGACCCGCGCCGGCTCCTGGCCCGGGTGGCCGTTGACCGACATGAGGCCGCCGTAGGCCTGCATCAGCGGGTCGTAGCCGGGCAGGTCGGCGAGCGGGCCGCGCGCGCCGTAGGCGGTGATCGAGCAATACACGAGGCGCGGGTTGAGCCGGGTCGCGCCGGCGAAGTCGACCCCGAGCTCGGCGACCGCGCCGGCGCGGAGGCTCTGCACGAAGACGTCGGCGCGCGCGACCAGGCGCCGGAGCACCTCGAGCCCGCCGTCCTTCTTCAGGTCGAGCGCGAGGCTCTTCTTGTTGCGATTCATCGCCATGAAGGCCGCGCTCTCCCCGCCCCACCAGGGCGGGGCCCAGGCGCGCGCGTCGTCGCCGCGGCCCGGGCGCTCGACCTTGACGACCTCGGCGCCCATGTCGCCGAGGATCTGGGTGCAGAACGGACCCGCGACGTTCTGGGTGAGGTCAGCGACGAGAACGCCGTCCAGGGGTAGCGCCACGGGGTAGGAGTCTACCAGAACGAAACTGGCCACCCTGTAGCGAAACTGGTCGCCCGGAGCGCGAGACCAACCGCGGCTCAGCCACGACCCGACCCGATTTTCCCGAGAGTTACGGATCGGGCGGCCGAAACTTACCACTGGCATCGAGCTTGCCTATCATGGGATTCGCGACCATGAAGACGGCGCGGAAGGGCGACATCACGCAGCTGTTCGAGCTCGGGCGCTCCGAGGGGGACGGGAAGGCCTCCGCCGCTCCCCAGGGCCGCAACGGGAGCCAGAGCGCGGTGGGCCGCCGCTTCGGCGACCTGATCCTGGCGGATGGCCTCGTCACGCAGGAACAGTTCGAGCAGGCGCTCGCCGAGCAGAAGAAGACCAACGAGAAGCTGGGCGAGATCCTCGTGCGCCTGGGGCTCATCACCGAGGAGCAGCTCGTCCACTTCCTGTCGCGCCAGTACGGCGTCCCCGAGGTCGCGTTCCCGGAGAAGATCGCGCCCGAGATCATCAAGCTGATCCCGGCGCGCATCGCGCGGAAGTACGGCGTCGCGCCCATCGGGCGGACGCTCGGCTCCGTCACCCTCGCCGTCGCCGACCCGACGAACCTCTCGGCGCTCGACGACGTCGCGTTCATGACGGGCCTCAAGGTCGTGCCGGCGATCGCGTTGCCGTCCATCATCCGCCAGGCGATCGAGCACTACTACGAGAAGGCGCCGTCGACGATCGCCGACGCGCTCTCGGACGTCGAGGCGGAGGCGGCCGAGATCGAGCTCATCGAGGGTCAGCAGACCAACGCGAGCGTCGACCTCAACGCGCTGCGGTCGTCGGCCGACGAGGTGCCCGTCGTCCGGCTGGTGAACTCGATCCTCCTCGATGCGATGAGGCGGGACGCCTCCGACGTCCACATCGATCCGGGCGACGGGACCCTGACGATCAGGTACCGGATCGACGGCATCCTGCACGAGGTGATGGCGCCGCCCAAGCGCGTGGAGGCGGCGCTCGTGTCGCGGCTCAAGATCATGGCGAACCTCGACATCGCCGAACGGCGGCTCCCGCAGGACGGGCGCATCAAGCTCCGCCAGCATGGCCGCGAGATCGACTTCCGCGTCTCGATGGTGCCGTCGATCTTCGGTGAGAGCGTCGTGCTCCGGATCCTCGACAAGCAGGCGCTGAAGGCCGATCTGAGCCAGCTCGGATTCGAGCCCGCCGCGCTGGGCGAGTTCCAGAAGGCGGTCAACGCCCCGCACGGCCTGATCGTCATCACCGGACCGACCGGCTCGGGCAAGACCACCACGCTCTACTCGGCGCTCAACACGATCAACGCGAAGGAACGGAACATCGTGACCGTCGAGGACCCCGTGGAGTACGAGCTGGCGGGCGCGACGCAGGTCCAGGTCTGCGACGAGATCGGCCGCACCTTCGGCGCCGCGCTCCGCTCGTTCCTCCGTCACGACCCCGACGTCATCCTCGTCGGCGAGATGCGCGACCAGGAGACGGCGCAGATCGCGGTGCGGGCGGCGCTGACGGGCCATCTCGTGCTGAGCACGCTCCACACGAACAGCGCCGGCGAGAGCATCTCGCGGCTGACGGACATGGGCGTCCCGCCCTTCCTCCTCTCCTCCTCGCTCCGCCTCGTCGTGGCGCAGCGGCTCGCGCGCAAGGTGTGCTACGAGTGCCGGGAGCCCTACGAGCTGGACGAGGAGAGCCTCATCCAGTACGGCCACACGCCCCTGGGCCTGGGTCGGCGCACCGTCTACAAGGGGAAGGGCTGCGCGACCTGCCACGAGACCGGGATGAAGGGGCGGGTCGCCCTCTACGAGGTGCTTCCGGTCACGCCGGAGATCCGCGGCCTCGTCCTCAACAGCACGTTCGCGGGTGAGATCCAGGACGTGGCGGCCAAGCAGGGCATGAAGACGCTGCGCGAGGCCGGCCTGCTCAAGGTGCTCCAGGGCGTCACGACGGTCGAGGAGGTCCTGCGCGTCACGAGCGAGTAGCGGGGGACCGCGCCAGCGCGTGTTTGACACATCCCGGCGGCACGCCTAGAATCGCAAGCACCTCATGACGTCGAACGCGGACGACCTCGCCCGGCATCTCGCCGAAATCACGGAGCGATTCGGGACGCTGGCGGCCGTGCTCGGCCAGGCGGCGCGCGAGCTGCAAGTCTCGGGGACGCTGCCGCCCGAGGCGCTGGCCGAGGCGCTCGGCGCCGCGCGCCGCGAGTTCCTCGAAATGCGCGCGGGCATCCTCGAGGCCGCGCGCGCGCTCTCGATCAACGCGCCGAGCGCGGCCGAGCTCGACAGCATCAAGAAGCTCGAGCCCCTGATCCGGGCGGTCATCGGCGCCATCGCCGTGGAGGAGACGCGGCAAGCGGCCGGGGAGGCCAGGAAGCGCGCCCTGGCCGTGCTCGACCGTGTCCTCGCGGTCACCCACACCGACGATCCCGGCTTCGCTCCCCTGGTGCAGTGTCAGGCGAAGGCGAAAGAGCTCCGGCAGATCGTGAACGACCCGAAGACGCTCGAGACGGCCAACCCCGCGGCCATCGCCGAAGGCGCCGCGCCCTTCGCGAACCTGCTCACGCTGATCGAGGGCCGCGAGCAGCTCGATGACGAGCGCTTCGCCGCGCTCGAGGACAGCGTCAGTCACGCGTTCGGGCGCCAGATCGCCGTCGTCGCCACGCGCGGCAAGCTCGTGGTCGCGGGCGCCGCCACGGCCGCGCCCGCGCCGCCCCCCGCCGGGCGACCCGCGCCGCCGCCCAGGGCGGTCGCGGAGGCCCCGCGCCCGGCGGCGTCGCCCGCCGCTCCGGCTCCGCCGCCGCCCCCGCTCGTCGTCCAGGAGGTCGCGGTCACGCCGCGGCCTGTCAAGGAGGACGCGGGCGCCGCGCGGGCGGTGGAGCAGGCCGCCCAGGACGAAGCGGCGCAGTGGTGGGTCTCCGCGTGGGCCCGCTGGACGAGCTGGAAGAGCTCGATCTCGTTCAACGACGCGGTGAAGCAGGAGCTGCAGAAGTACTCCTACATCCTGAGCGTGCCGATCCAGAAGAGCACCGACTACGAGGAGGGGCTTCTCGCGTACGGCTACTCGATCCTGCTCGAGTTCGCCGAGAAGCAGAACCCGGGGCTCGTTAACAAGGCGCTCAACAGCCTGAAGACGTTCGCGCCCGGCCCGGGGAAGTCCGTCGGCACGCACCTCTACGACTTCCTCGTCACCGAGGGAAGGCTCGTCGAGCTCTACCCGGAGTTCGTGAAGAACGTGCTGGTCGCCGCGGTGCCGGAGCCCGGGCTGTGGACGCAGGCCCGCATCCTCGAGTCCACCGTCGAGACCCGCGTGTTCACGCATCCGACCCCGCGGATCGGCGACACCGAGCACAACTCACAGCGCCTGACGCAGGACCGGCAGCGCTTCACCGACCACCGGTTCCAGGTCGCGATGGCGCCGCTGACCGCGCGCTTCTTCGCGATCGCCGGCGACCTGCGCGAGCCGCGCTCGATCGACGTGAAGCTCGTGGACGGACGCAGCGACTCCGACCAGGCATGGCTCCTCACCATGCCGCCCGCCGGACGCGCCGACCTCAAGTCGGAGCTCCTCCGGCTGGCGCCGGAGGGCACCTCGGTCCCCGGTCTCGGGAGGGACTACGCGACGCTCTGGGTCGCCGTGTTCAACACGGAGACCGCCGCCGAGAAGAAGTACGAGCTGGCGCTCGGGCTGCGGAAGGAAGGGGCGGCGAAGCCCGCCGCGACGTTCAGGTCCGCTCGGGCGTAACCCTCAGGCCTTCGGGCGCTCGGCGGCCTTCGGCGGCTCCCCCGCCTTCGCCGGCTCGGCGGCCTTCGGGGGCTCGCCGGGCCTCGCCGGGTGATCGCCGCCGGGGGTGCGCTCGAAGGGGCTCTTGCGCGGCGCGATGCCGAGCTTCGCGGCGACCTGGCCCATCGCCTGGGTGATGTCGTCCTTTTCGACGCGAAGCTGGTGGTTCTCCCGCCTGAGCTCCTCGACCTCTTTCTTCAGCTTCTCGACTTCCCTCTCGGCCGCGGCCGCCCGCTCGTTGACGTGCGTCTCGCTGGCGAAGAGCTCGGGCAGGAGGGTAAAGAGCTGCCTGGTCTCCTCGATCCACTTGGTCACTCGCTCACGGGCTTCGGCAGCCATTGTCGCGTCCAGGCTCCTCGCTTGCCCCTCGGGGCTCGTGCAAGGAGACTAGCACCGAGGTTCCGCTCTTGGCAACCTTTGGGTCACCGCCGATAGCGCGTCTCGAAGAGCAGCACCCCGTGCGGCGAGCGGTACGGGCCGTGGCGCATGCCGGGCGGCCGGCAGGCGTACATCCCCGCGCTGAACGTCCGGCCCTTGCCGAGATCGATCACGGAGCCCTCGAGGATCCAGACCTCCTCCCAGAAGTCGTGGGCGATCGTGTCCGGGGTTTCCGTGCCTGGCGCCATGCGGAGGAGGCGTGTGACGTCGCCGGACAGTGGGTCACGGCTCAGGATTTTCTCCTCGATCCCCGGGCCCCCGGCGCCCGTGTCGGGCGAGCCCGCGACGGGCCGCCACGGCAGGTCGTCGGGGCGGAAGAACTCGAGCTCGGGCTTCGGCACCCTCAGGGCTTCTTGGGGAGCGCCAGCAGGTCCTGGACGAGCTTGCGGGCCGCCGGCTTGTCCCAGTCCCGCGGGCCCACCATGCGGGCGATCAGACGCCCCTGGCGGTCGACGAGGTACGCGGTCGGCGGGCCGAAGACGCCATAGGCCTTGCCGGTCACGTCACCCCTCTCGTCCAGCAGCACGGGCGCGACGTAGCCGCGCTCGGCGACCGTGCGCCTGACGAGCGCCGGATCCTCACGGAAGCTGATCAGCCGCACCTCGAGCCCCTGCTTCCTGAGCTCCCCGTATAGCCGGTTGACGGAAGGTAACTCCTCCCGGCAGTCCGGTCACCACGTGGTCCAGAAGACGAGGAGCACCACCTTGCCGCGCAGGTCGGCGAGGGTGACGGTTTTCCCTTGGAGGTCCGGCAGGGCGAAGTCCGGCGCGGGCTTCGGCGGGTCGTAGCGCTGGATGCCGAGGCTCGCAAAGTCCGCCGCCGCGGCGCCGGCGGCGAACGCCAGGAGCGCCAGGACGAGTGCGCCCGCGCCGAGGCGCCGCGCCATCAGGCGCCCGATGCCTTGAAGGCCGCCAGGACCTCCTCAGGGTTCAGGAGATCGAGCGCGTTGTCCTGGATCTTGATGTACTTGACGATGCCGTTCCGATCGATGATGAAATAGGTGCGCTTCGCGTACCGGAAGATCGGGCTCTTCTCGTCCGTGACCATCGCGCCCCACACCGGCAGCATCTGGCGGCGGAAGTCGGACAGGAGGAGGTGCTTGATCGGGTTCTGCTTGGCCCACCCGGCGAGCGTCGCCTGGTGGTCAGCGCTCACGCCCACGACCTGGGCGCCCGCGGCCTCGAACTGCGCGTGGAGCGCGTCGAAGCCGAGGATCTCCTTCGTTCAGGTGGGGGTGAAGGCCTGGATCACGGTGTACAGGACGACCGGGCCCTTGGCCGTGAGCTCGGAGAGCTTGACGGGCTTGCCGTCCACGCCGAGCAGCGCGAAGTCGGGCGCCTTCTGGCCCACCTCGAGCGCGCTCGCGGCGCCGGCGGAGACCAGGACGACGAGCAGGCCCCAGAGCAGGGCGTGCACGACTGAACGCTTGGATCGCATGGGAGGCCTCCTTGGGCTGACTACGGGATGAACGGCCGGCGCCGTCGCCGGGTTCCCCTCACATCATCGCTTGCCGGTCAATTCGCGCCGCACGAGCGCGGCGCCCGCGGCCAGCCCCGCGAGCTTCTGGTTGCACATGTACCGCGGCGACCAGCCGAAGCCGCAGTCGGGGTTGACCGTGAGCTTCTCCGGCGGGCAGACCTGGAGCACCCTGCGGACGCGGCGCGCCACGTCCTCGGCCGTGTCCTGCGCGAAGCCCTTGACGTCCACGACGCCGGCGCCGAGCTCGCGCCCCTCGCCGTACCGCTTCCAGAGATCGAGCTCGGCCAGCTCGCGGCTCGCGAACTCCAGCACGAACTGGTGGGCGCGCGATTTCAGGATCCCCGGGAAGTAGGGCTCGTAGGTCCGCTGGAAGCGCGAGCGACCGAACCGGTTGCCGAAGCAAACGTGGAAGGCGAGCTTCACGTCGATCCCCGCCGTGGCGAGGTTGAACAGGCGCGCCATCTCCTCCCCGGAGACGTTGCCGCGCGCCGGCTCATCGATCTGGATGAGGTCGGCGCCCGCGGCCACGAGACCGTGGAGCTCCTGATTGATGACCTCGGCGAAGCGCTCGGCCACGTCCACGACACCCGTGTAGACCTTGCCCGGATGGATCCGCGAGCCGAACGTCAACGGGCCCGCGCACGTCGCCTTGGTGTGCCGCGTCGTGTGCTTCTTGAGGTACTCGAACTCGCGCACGATGCCGAGCCCGGCGGGGGGCGTCTCGATGCGCCCGACCGCCTCGTAGCGCGTCTGCTGGTCGTACCCCCAGGGACCCGCCTTGCGCCGCACGGGGAGCGGCTCGATGCCCTTGATGATCGCGTAGTACGAGTCAACGTAGCCGTCGAGCCGGCGGACCTCGCCGTCGGTGAGGATGTCGATGCCGGCGGTCTCCATGTCGCGGACCGCCGTGTGCACGGCGTCGTCGAGCATCTCGTCGAGGTCGCCGGGCCCGAGCTCCCCCTGTTCCCAGGCCTTGACGGCGGCGAACCACCAGCCCGGCCTGCCGTGGGAGCCCACGACGGCGGTCGGGATCAGCGGCAGCGTCATTGGAGCGGGGCCCGCGAGGCCGGTGGCACTCGGGGCGTGCCCTGTTCCAGACGCGTGGCGGCTCCGTTCAGCATGGCGCGTCTCATTCCATTCATCGTGGCGCGCCCCCGATTATCCGCAAAACGGTCGGGTCGCGCCAGGCGTCGTCGCGCGAGCCCGCGAAGACGATCTCGCCGCGCTCGATGACGTAGAGGCGGCTGCCGTACTCCGGCACGTGGTGGATGTTCGACTCGGCGATCAGGATCGAGCGGCCGAGGCGCGTGATCTCGGCGATGCCCTCGGCGACGGCGGGAATGATCGCCGGGGAGAGCCCCTCGAACGGCTCGTCGAGCACGAGCATCTCCGGGTCGAGCGCGAGCGCCCGCGCGATCGAGAGCATCTTGCGCTCGCCGCCGCTCATCTCGGGGCCCCGGCGGGCGGCGTAGCGCCGGAGCCCGGGGAAGACGCGGTACGCGAGCTCGATGCGCTCCGCGGCGGGCCGCCCGGCCGGCCGCGTCCACGTCGAGATCTCGACGTTCTCCGCGACCGTGAGGGCGGGGAAGATGGCGGAGTCCTCGGGCGCCCAGCCGAGGCCGCGCCGCGCGATCTCGTGCGGCGGCCGGCCGTGGATCGGCTCGCCCCGGAACGTGATGCGGCCGCCGCGCGGGGCCAGGAAGCCCATGATGGTGCGGAGCGTCGTGGTCTTGCCCGCACCGTTCCGGCCGACGAGGCAGACGACCTCGCGCGGGCCCACCTCGAGCGAGACGCGCCGGAGGATGTGGCTCGTCTGGATGAAGACGTCGATCCCCTCGACGGCCAGCATCGCGGCGGCGCTCACCGGGCGCCCGTGCGGCGTCCGATCACCGTGTCCACGACGCGCCGGTCGGCCTGGATCGCCGCG
The DNA here is from genome assembly GCA_035260325.1 of Candidatus Methylomirabilota bacterium. Lineage (NCBI taxonomy): Bacteria > Methylomirabilota (SeqCode) > Candidatus Methylomirabilota bacterium. Next base: position 44,803 of record DATFVL010000062.1, read on the forward strand.
GGCGTGCCCTCGGCCAGCACGCGGCCCTCGTGGAGCGCGATGATGCGGTCGGAGTAGCCGAACACGATGTCCATGTCGTGCTCGACCTGGAGGATCGCCGAGAGCCCGACGCGCTGCGAGGCCGAGACCAGGATCTCCATGATCGCCGTCTTGTCCGCGGTGCTGACGCCGGAGGTCGGCTCGTCGAGCAGGATCATCTCGGGCCGCAGCGCGAACGCCGACGCCACGTCGAGGAGCTTCTTGTCCCCCTGCGGGAGCTGCCGCGCCGGCGTGTGGCGGCTTGCCGCCAGGCCGAACAGCTCGGCCACTTCGAGCGCGCCCTCCTGCACTTCGCGGTCGTCCGCGAGGGAGGCCCAGAAGCGGCCGCCGCGGCGGAGCCGCGCGACGACGGCGGCCTGGAGCGTCTCGAGCACGGTGAGCTCGGGGAAGACGTGGACGAGCTGGAAGCTGCGGGCCATGCCGAGGCGCGCGAGTCGCACGGGGCCGAGGCCGGTCACGTCGCGGCCCTTGAAGGTGACCGTGCCCGCGGTCGGCGCGACGACGCCCGTCAGCACGTTGAGGAGCGTGGACTTGCCGGCGCCGTTCGGCCCGATGACCGAGACGAACTCGCCCGCGTCGATCGCGAGGCTCACGCCGTCGAGCGCGCAGAACCCGCCGTAGAGCTTCCGGATCCCCTCGGCGCGGAGGATCATGCGCGCGCCGCCTCGATCGGCCGGCGCCGGGCGAAGAGCCCCATGAGGCCGCCCGGCGCCCGGATCACGATGACCGCGAGCAACGCGCCGAAGATCAGCCGCCAGTACGGGACGACCGACATGACGAAGTCCTGGAGGTAGATGAAGACGAACGCGCCCAGCACCGGCCCGAAGAAGCTCGAGAAGCCGCCCAGCAGCGTCATGAACACGAGGTTACCCGAGTGCGTCCAGTAGGCGAGCGTCGGGTCCACGTTCCCCGTCGGCGGGCCGAGGAGTGCGCCGCCGACGGCCCCGTACACCGCCGAGATCATGAAGGCGAGCCAGCGGTAGCGCGTGACGCCGAGGCCGAGGGTCTCGGCCTTCGCCGGGTTGTCGCGGATGGCCCGGAGCGCGAGGCCGAACGGCGAGTGGACGACGCGCCACATCGCGAGGGCCGCCAGCACGAGCACCGCGAGCGCGTAGTAGTAGTACGGGCCCACGAGGTAGTCGGTCTTCGAGATCGCGTCGAGCCGCTGGCCGAGGAGGGCGGGTCGGAGGAACGGCATCCCCTCGTCGCCGCCGGTCAGCCGGTAGAACTTGAGCACGAAGGTGTAGAAGACCATGCCGAAGGCGAGCGTGAGCATGCCGAAGTAGATCTTCACGTAGCGGACGCAGAGGGCCCCGACGGGGGCGGCGACCGCGGCGCCGAGCACCGCGGCGGCCAGGAGGATCGCCTCCATCGAGCGGATCTTGACGACGCTCGTGAGGAACGCGCCCACGTACGCGCCGATCCCGACGAACAGGGCGTGGCCGAACGAGACGAGACCCGTGTAGCCGAAGAGGAGGTTCAGGCCGAGCAGGATGACGGCGTAGGCCATGAACGGCAGCATCAGCAGCGCGTAGTAGGTCGGGACCAGGAGCGGCGCCGCCGCCACGCCCGCGAGCGCCAGCGCGACGGCCAGCGGGCGCCTCACGCCTCGGCCCGCCCGAAGAGCCCGCGCGGCCGGAGGACGAGGACGCCGATCACGATCAGGTAGATCAGCAGCATCTCGAGCTCCGGGTAGACGGAGATCGCGATCGCGCGCAGGACGCCGACGACCAGCGCGCCGACGAACGCGCCCCGCATGGAGCCGAGGCCCCCGATGACGACGACGGCGAACGCCTCGACGATCAGCTCGACGCCCATCTCGCTCATCGCGGCCGTGGCGGGGATGACGAGGGCCCCGCCGAGCGTGCCGAGCGCCGTGCCGAGCGTGAACACCGTGGCGTAGAGCCGACGCATGTCCACGCCGAGCGCCGCGGCCATCTCGCGGTTGTCGGCGGCCGCGCGGATGATGCGGCCGAACGCCGTCCGCGTGAGGAGCCAGCCGATGCCCAGCGCGATCGCGAGGCTCGCCGCGATGACGACGAGATTGTAGACGGGCACGGTCGCGCCCAGGACGCTCACGCGCCCGTAGGCGAGGTAGAGCCCGGACGTCGAGCGCGGTGAGGGACCCCACGTCATGCGGATCGCGTCCTCCATCATGAGGACGACGGCGAACGTGAGCAGGAGCTGGAAGGTCTCGTCGCGGTCGTACACGAAGCTCAGGAGCCCGCGCTCCACCACCAGCCCGACGGCGCCCACCGCGGCGCCCGCGAGCGTGAGCGGCACGATGAAGAGTCCGGGGGGCCCGCCCGCGTCCGCGTACCAGCCCACCGCGGAGACGCCGACGTAGGCGCCGAGCGCGTAGAAGGAGCCGCAGGCGAGGTTGAAGATCTTCTGGACGCCGAAGACGACCTGCAGCCCCGCCGCCACGAGGAAGAGGATGCTCGCGTGGAAGACCCCGCCGAGCAGAACGCTGACGACGTGCGCGGTCAGAGCTTCCAGGAGTTGATCCAGTCGAACAGCTTGGCCCCGGCGGGCTTCATGGCCCGCTTCGTGGACACGACCTCGACCGGGCTGATCGTCACGAAGTCGTAGGCGTTCTTGTGCGTCGTGATCCCCTGGTAGAAGTTGCACATCTGGACGTGGTCCTCGCGCCAGCTCCGGCGGCCCGAGAGCGACTCGATCTCGATGCCCTCGAGCGCCTTGACGACCTGCGCGCTCGCAGGCCACTGCCTGGCCTGGCCCGCGGCCTTCTCGACGGCCGCCTTGTACGACTCGGCGCAAAAGTAGGCGTGGTCGCACTCGTAGGGTGGGTACTCGTTGTACTTCGCCTTGTACTCGCGCACGAACTGCTTGAGGAGCGCGGAGCCCTTCGGGTCGTCGAAGTACATCGTGTTGTAGCCGAGGAGCAGCCCCTCGGGGGTGAACTCCTTCTTGAGCGAGTCGTGCACGCCGCCGGCCGTGGTGAAGACACCCTTCATGGTCCTGAACAGGCCGACCGCGGTCGCCTGCTTCATGATGATCGTGGCGTCGCCCGACCAGAACGAGCACATCAGGAGGTCGGGCTTGGCCTGCTGGATCGCGGCGATGTGCGAGGTGAAGTCGGTCACCCCGAGCTTGGGGAAGAGCTCCAGGACGAACTTCACGTCGGGGATGTAGCGCCGCAGAACGGCCTGGTAGGACTCCCAGCAGTCGTGGCCGTACGAGTAGTCGTTGCCGATCCCCGCCACGGTCTTGATCCCCTTGAAGTACTTCGGCGTCAGGAGCCCGGCGACGATCGCCTCGACCTCGTTGTCCACGCTCTTGAACGCCCACTTCGGGCTGGGCATGGTCTCGTCCACGCCCTTCTGCGTCGTGCCGTCCCACGAGAGCCACGGGGTCGCGAGGTCCTCGGCCACCGGGCCGACCGCCAGCGTGACGCCGGTGGAGATGCCGCCCAGCACGACCTCGACCTTGTCCTGGAGGACGAGCTTCCGGTAGCGCTCCACGGTGTCCTTGGGGTTCGACTCCTCCTCGACCACGAGCTGCACGGGCCGCCCCAGGATCCCGCCGGCCGCGTTGACGCGCGCGGCCCACCACTCGGTCGCCCGGAGCCCCGCGGCGCCCACGGGCGCGGCGATGCCCGCGCGGATGGCGAGGACGCCGAGCTTCACGGGCGCGCCTTGGGCGCGCGCGCGGCCCGGGTCGAGACCGGCGCCGGCCGCGACCGCGGCGCCGCCCACGAGCTTCACGAAGTTCCGCCGTGTGGTGATCATCGTTGGCCTCCCGTTGGGCTGAGCGACGCGCGCATTCTAATGCGTTCGGGCCGGCGGCCGCTAGGGGCAGGAGTTCGCGGCCCCTTCCGTATATGATAGAAATGTCCTCCATGCATGTACGCTTCTGGGGAACACGTGGGTCCATCGCCGCGCCCGGTCCGAAGACGGCCGTGTACGGCGGCAACACGTCCTGCGTCGAGGTCCGGGCCTCCGACGGCACCGTGATCGTCCTCGACTGCGGCACGGGCGCGCGTGAGCTCGGCCTGCACCTCGCCCGGACGCTGCCCCATCCCATCCGGCTCCACCTCTTCATCGGCCACACGCACTGGGACCACATCCAGGGCTTCCCCTTCTTCGTGCCCGCGTTCCTCCCGGGCGCCGAGCTGAACATCTACGCGCCGCTCGGCTTCCAGCGGAGCCTCGAGGAGGCGATGGCCGGGCAGATGGAGTACTCGTACTTCCCGGTGAAGCTCCGCGAGCTGCGGAGCCGCATCCACTTCACGGAGCTCGACGAGGGGTTCTTCCGCGTGGGCGACGTGCTGGTCGAGACGCAGTACCTGAACCACACCGCGCCGACGATCGGCTACCGCATGTCGTGCGGCGGCGCCACGCTGGCGTACGTGACCGACCACGAGCCCTTCTGGAGCGCGTCGGGCTCCGTCGCGCAGCACCCCGGGGACGAGCGTCACGTCGCGTTCATGCGCGGCGCCGACCTCGTCATCCATGACGCCCAGTACACGGAGGAGGAGTACCGCGGCAAGGTCGGCTGGGGGCACGCGTCCATCGATTACGCCGTGGACGTCGCGCTCGCGGCCGACGTGGGGCGCCTCGTGCTCTTCCATCACGACCCGACGCACGACGACGCGATGCTCGAGCGCATGGAGACGGCGGCCCGCGCCCGGGCCGCGGTGGGCGGCGGCCGGCTCGAGGTGCTCGCGGCGCGCGAGGGGCTCGAGCTCGAGGTGCGGGGCGGCGCCGCCGCGCCCTCCGTGGCGGAGGCCTCGGCGCTCCAGCACCGGCAGATCACGGGCGGCCGCGTCCTCGTCGTGAGCGCGAACGAGAACGAGGTCGCAGCGATCGAGGAGGTCCTGACCGAGGACGGGCTCGTGCTCCTGCGTCTGCCCGACATGCGCGGCGCCCTCCAGCGCGGTCGTGAGCTCATGCCGGACCTCGCGATCGTGGACCGTGAGCTCATGGGTGAGGACGGCGACGCGGCGGTCGAGACGCTGCGCGAGCGCCTCGGACGGCGGAACTTCCCCGTGGTCGTGCTCGCCGACGGCTCGTTCGCGTCGGACGCGATCTATCGCGGGGAGGCCGCGTCCGCCGACTACCTCGCGAAGCCCTTCAGCCCGCCGATGCTGCGCGCCCGCGTCCGCGCGTGGCTCGCCCGGACGCTCATGGCCTTCGACGTCGCGGACGCCGCGCGCCGGACCACGGAGGCGGCGGGCGCGCCGGGCGGCCGCGGCGACGCGCGCGCGCGCTACGCGAGCCTGCTCGCCGCGGTGCCGCTCTTCCGTCCGCTCCCGGCGGAGCAGCGCGAGCTGCTGGCCGCCCAGGCGTCGGAGCAGGTCTTCCCCGCGGGGCACGTGATCATCCAGGAGAACGCGCCGCCCGACCGCCTCTTCGTCGTCCTCGAGGGGCGCGTGCGGATCCTCGAGACCGCACCCGACAATCCCCTCGACGTCATCCTCGGCGAGCTCGGGGAGGGCGAGCTCTTCGGGGAGCTCGGCGTCCTGCGGAACCAGGCGCGCTCGGCGTCGGTCGTCGCGATCGAGCGGACGCACTGTCTCGTGCTCCAGCAGGCCGACTTCCTGCGCGCGCTCCAGGGCTCGACGGAGCTCGCGGTCTCGCTGCTCCGGCTGCTGGCGGGGCGCCTCTACGAGACCGACCGCCGGCTCTCGCGCTACGCGCCGGACGGCGTCACCGGCCTCGCGGGCCGTCGCGCGTTCCACGACCAGTACCGGCGGCTGGCGGCCGTCGCGCGGCGGCGCGGCACCGGCGCGCTGCTGCTCGTGATGGACGTGACGCGGCTCAAGACGATCAACGACCGTCACGGGTACGGCGTGGGCGACGACGTGCTCCGCTGCGTCGCCGACGCGCTCATCGAGGCGACGCGCACGACGGACCTCGTGACGCGGCACGGCGGCGATGAGTTCGTGGTGTTCTTCCCCGACGCCGGGCCGAACGACGAGGCCAACGTGGTGGGCCGCGTTCGCGAGAAGATCGCCGCGCTCGTCGCCAAGCGCGGGATCCCGACCCCCATCCAGGTGAGCGTCGGCGTCGCGTACCGCCAGTCGCCCCCCGAGTCGGCGGACGAGATGCTGCGCGAGGCCGACCAGGACATGCACCGCCGGCGGGCCTAGCCGGCGCGCCGCTCGCCGCTACTTCCGCTTCCGCTCGACGAAGGCCCGGATCCGCGCGCGCGCCTCGGGGCTCGTCCGGAGGGCCGCGCCGTAGGCCTCCGGCTCCCGTCCCCGCTCGCCCTTGCGGATCGCCGCGACGATCTCCTTGGTCGCCGCGAGCCCCGCGCGCGGGGCTCGCGCGACGTCGGCCGCGAGCGCGGCGACGCTCGCGTCGAGCGTCGCCGGGGCGACGACGCGGTTGACGAGCCCCATCCGGAGCGCCTCGCTCGCGTGGACGGTGCGGCCCGTCAGCAGGAGCTCGCGCGCCCAGCCGCCGGGCACGACGTCGAGCAGCCGCTCGATGCCGTAGCCGGGGTTGAAGCCGAGCGTGACCTCGGGGAGGCCGAAGCGCGCGCGGTCGGAGGCGATGCGGAGATCCTGGGCCACGGCCAGCATGAGGCCGCCGCCGAGGGCGTGGCCGTCGATCGCCGCGATCGTCACCTGGGGGAGCCGGCCGAAGCGCGCCATGAGGCGCGCCTGGCGGGTCGCCAGCGCCTCGGCGTCGTCGCCCGAGAGCCCGGCCATCTCGGCGATGTCGTTGCCGGCGCAGAAGGCGCGGCCGCGCGCGGCGACGACGAGGACGCGCGCCTCGTCCATCGCGGCGACGCGCTCGAGCGCCTCCTCGAGCGCCGCGGTGAGCGCCCGATTGAGCGCGTTGAGTGCCTCCGGCCGGTCGAGCGTGAGCCGGGCGACGCCGTCCGCGGCCTCGAGCGCGATCACCTGTCCGACCGTCGCGCGAGCAACGCGAGCGCGCCGACCGCGACCAGCGCCATCGCCGCGGCCGCCGCCGGCCAGAAGCCGGTGCGGAAGAACGGGATCGCGAAGAAGGGCGAGCGCGGCGCGGCCGGCGCGACGCGCCCGTCGAGCAGGCCGTCCACGAGCTCCATCGTCTCGGCGAGGAGGACCTCGGACGCCGCCTTGGCGAACGCGGGGTCGGCGAGCGCGGGATGGCCGACGTAGCCCCGGCCGCCGCCCCGCAGCGGATAGTTCGGCACGAGGCGCTCGGGCCACGAGTAGCGCGCGGGCGGGAGCGTGCGATAGCCGTCGTCCACCAGGTCGGGCCGGAGCATCAGCATCAGCGACGTCTCCCACCAGCCGCCGTGCGCGTCCTCGGCGAACGCGCGCCGCTCCTCGGCGGAGAGCGTCCGGCCGAGCTCGGCCTCGATCCGGTCGAGGTACCGGCCGCGCAGGAACTCCCACGCGAGCCGCCCCGTGAACGACGCCATGACGATCCCGTGGCGCCGCGAGACCGCGCCGGCGGCCTCCTCGAGCGCGGTCAGGTGACCGGGGCCCCCGTGGCCGTTTGCGACCAGGACGTAGCGGAAGCCGGAGCGCGCGAGCGCGTCGCCGTAGTCGAGCACCACGTCACGCACGACGCGCTGGCGCACCCCGACGGTGCCGACCGAGTCGAAGGTGAACGAGCCGAGGTGGAGGGTGGGCGCGAGCACGACGCTCCAGCCCGGGCGCGCGGCCACGAGCCGCTCGCCGACGCGCTGGGCGATGTGCCGCGCGGCGATCGCGTCCACGCCGACCGGCAGGTGCGGGCCGTGCGTCTCGAGCGGGCTCACCGGCAGGATGACGACCGTGCGCGCGCGGTCGAGCGCGTCGAGCGCCGGCGTGGACATCTCGTCGAGCAGGTAGAGGCTCAAAAGGAGCTCCCCTTCGTGGCCGTGAGGTAGTCGGTCTTGGCGCGTTCGAGCTCGGCGACGAGCGCCTGCCGCTCGGCGACGAGCCGCCGCGCCGCGTGCTCGCGGGTGAGCGCGAGCGCCGCGAAGCGGAGCCGGCTCCGCAGGCGCCCCGCCCCCACCCAGTAGCGATACGCGAGGACGCCCGAGACCGGGAGCGAGGCGGCGAACGCCGCCGCCCAGCGCGCCCCCGCGAGGGCCCAGACGAGCCAGATCTCGAGGCCCCAGAAGAGGGGGTACGCGACGATCGAGGCGAGGAAGCGCCACGTCGCGTAGTCCGTCTCCTTGCGCGCCATGCGGCGCGCCACCCAGCGCGGCACCCAGTAGACGAGGAAGTTCACACCGGCGCCGTACACGAAGAACGGGAGGCCGGCGACCGCCTCCCAGCCCCGGCGGATCCGCTGGCGCGGCGCGCGCGGCTCGAGGCGCGCCCGCACCGCCTCGTCCTTCACCCGGTAGACGGCGAGGAGCGCGCGGTAGCTCTGGATCCGCTGCCAGAGGCGCTCGACGCGCTCCGGGTCCCGCGCCTTGAAGTGGTTCACCGCGTCCACGATTGCTCGCGAGAGGCGGACGAGGTCGATCTGCCCCGGCGCGAGCCCGCGCTCCTGCATGAGCTCGCGCGCGAGATCGGTGCGGTAGAGATCCTCGACGGCGCGGACGAGGTCGGCCGCCTCGATGCGCTCGACGTGGACGACCTCGGCCTCCATCGCCCACTGGATCGCGGTCGTCAGCGCTTCGACGGCCTTCACGGGGTCCGCGCGGTACGCGTCGAGATAGGGCGTGACGGGCATGGGCGGGCCGAACGACACGAGCACGCGCCCGCGGAACGACTTGCGCGCCTCGAAGCTCAACCCCACCGGCACGACGCGGAGCGCGCCGGGGTGCGCGGCCTCGAACCCGAGCGCCAGGCGCGCGGCGCCGGTCTTGATGCGCACGACGCGCGCCTCGGCGTGGGTCGTGCCCTCCGGGTAGATGGCGACGAGGCGGCCGCGCTCGAAGGCCGCGTGGCACGCCTCGAACGTCCCCGCGTTCTTCTCCATCTTGTCCGGGTCGTCCTGCTTCCGATAGACCGGGATCGCGCCGCACGCGCCCAGGAAGCGCGCGAGGAGCGCGTTCCGGAAGAGCGCCGCCGTCGCGAGGTAGTGGACCTTGCGCCCGAGCGCGGCGCCGACGAGCAGCGAGTCGATGAAGTTGTTCGGGTGGTTGATGCAGAGGAGCACGGGGCCACCCTCCGGCACGCGCTCCGGCCGGCGCACGTCCACCGACTTGAAGAAGAACCAGAGCCAGAAGCGGGCGACGGCGCGCACGGTCCGGTAGAACCGGTCGGTGTGGTCCCGGGCGGGGGCGGTGTCGAGCGCGATGGTCATGGAGCCGGGCGCTACTCTAGCATCCCGTCACATGCTGTAGAGGCGCCAGACGCCGTCGTCGTCGATGACGAAGCGGACCTCGTAGGACATGGTGCGGCCCTCCTGGCTCCGCAGCATTTCGTAGATCGCGATCCCGGAGTACTGCTCGACGAAGCGGATCGAGGTCAGCGTCGTGTCCACGTCGAGCGCCCCGGCGAGGGTGCGGAAGACGCCCTCGTATTTCCGGCGCGCGCCGCTGTGGACGCAGTCGAGGGCGCCGGCGACGTCGCCGCGGCGCAGCGCGTCCTTGAGGTCGTTCCAGCGCGTGTCGAGGTCGCGCTCGAACTGCGCCCGCGAGAAGACCTCGACGCGAGCGCTGAGGCTGGTCACGCGCCCGCCCGACTCGTGGATGCGGACGGTGAAGTCGTAGCGGCCCGGCTGCGGGTACGTGTGGTCCCTCAGTACGCCGCCGTACGTGGTCTCCGTCCATTCGGCGGTGCCGTCGCCGTCGGCGTCGAACTCGATACGGACGGGATTCTCCACGGGGGAAAAGAGCCACTTCAGCCGCACCCGGAGCGGCGCCGGACCGGTGGACGGCTGGACCTGGAACGGCGGGATGTTCTCGCGCTTGAAGAACTCGATGAGCTCGGCGTCGCTCGGCGGTCCCTTGGCGCTCTGGCGCGCGGCGGCGAGCCGCTCGAGCCACGAGGCCGGCCCGCTGAACGTCGGGCAGGCCGCCGCGGCGCTCGTCGCGCCGGCGAGCGTGAGGGCGAGCGCGGCGACGGCCCACAGGGCGGCGAGGCGCGTCGGCGTCACGGCGCCTTCTGGGCGTAGCGCTTCAACAGCTCCTCGAAGTCGGCCACGGCGAGGCCACGCGCCCACTCGATCCCCTCGGACTCCCGCCCGTACGCCTCGCCCATGTACGTGACCGCCTCGCCGCGCGTCCTGAAGAGACGCCAGAGGTGGCCGGCGCCGCCGCCCACCAGGCGGAGGTGAAAGACGGGATCGGCGGGTGACGAGGGCGCGTACGTGGCGCGCTGGCCGAAGCGGTCGAGCGTGATCCAGGCCACCGCGATCCCGTGCGCCGACACCACCCGCGCCCTGAGCGACTCCTCGCGCGGGAGCGATTCGAGGTCGGAGAGCTGCGGACCGTAGTAGACCGCGACGCGCTCGGCGGGGAGCACGAGCTCCGTCTTGAGCGGCTCGCCGACCG
>DATFVL010000063.1 GCA_035260325.1 Candidatus Methylomirabilota bacterium
CGCGAGCAGGACGCCGTCCTGCGCGAGCCACCCGCGGCGCCGCGCGCGCGCGACGACGCCGGGCACGAGGAGGAAGGCGACGACGCCCGGCAGGAGCTCGGGCAGCGCGTACTTCTGGAAGAGGTACGCGTTCTCGAGCACACGCCACGGGAGCGGACTCGGCGCGCCGGCGGTCCCCTGCACGAGGGACAGGTTGTGGGCGAGCTTCCCGCTGAGCGTCCACCGCCCCTGCACGCCCCTGAGATAAACGAGGTACGGCGCCGCGACGAGGATCCACGCGAGGACCGCTCCCCCGCCCCACGCGAGGCGCCGGCGGCGCCGGTCGCGGAGCGTCGCGAGGAGGACCGCGGCGACGAGGCCCAGGAGGTACGCCGCGCCCTCGGGGCGCGCGAGGTACGCGAGCCCGAAGAGGAACCCCGCCGCGACGAGCCAGGCCTCGGCGCCCGCGCCGAGCGCGCGCCAGGCCGCCCAGACGCCGCCGACGAGCAGGAGCGCGTAGAGCGCCTCGGGCATGGCGGCCGTTCCCGCGCGGACGAGCGCCGGGTGCACGGCGACGAGGATCGCGGCGAGGCGCGCCGCGTCCTCGCCGAGCAGCGCCCTCGTCAGCGCCCACGCCGCGAGGACGAGCAGCGCGCCGGCGAGCGCCGAGACGAGCCGCGCCGCCAGCTCCCAGTCGCCCGCGAGCGGCGCGACGACCGCGAACGCCGCCGGATAGAGCGGGTGGAACAGCGGGTCGAAGGCCGAGCCCCCGTCCGCGAGCCGGCGGGCGAGGGTCACGTAGCTCACGCCGTCCGCGTCGATCACCGGCAGCGCCCGGAGCACCCAGAGGCGGAGCGCGAGCGCGACGACCGCGAGCGCGAGCGCGGCGCTCACGCGCCGCCCCGCGCGAGGGCGCCGTAGAGCGCGCGGGTCGCCCGGGCGCTCTCCGCCCACGACCACGCCGAGCCCGCCAGCGAGGCGGCCGCGGCCGCCATACGGCCGGCGTCCGCCGGGTCCGCGAGGACGTCGCCGAGCGCCGCGGCGAGCGCCCCGTCGTCCCCCGCGGGGACGAGGCGACCCGTCACGCCGTCGGTCAGGAACTCGCTGAAGCAGCCGACGGCTGTCGCCACGACGGGCGTGAACATCCGGCAGGCGAGCCGGAGCGAGGCGCTGTCCGTGATGCCGCTGTAGTTGAAGACGGCGACGTCCGCGGCGGCGAAGTAGCCGGGCACCTCGTCGCCCGGCACGTAGCCCGGCCGGAACACGACAACGCCCTCCACGCCCGCGCGCCGGATGGCCGCGCGGTACTCGCCCTCGCTCCCCGCGAGGAGCGGCCCCGCGATCACGAGGCGCGCGCCGGGATGACGGCGGCGCAGCGCCGGCAGAGCCGCGATGACGCCGGCGAGCCCCTTGTAGGGACGGATCGCGCCGAAGGCGAGCACGACGGGCGCGTCCGCGGGCAGCCCGAGCCGCGCGCGCGCCTCGCCACGGTCCGCGGCCTCGGCGGCGGCGAACACGGACCAGTCGCCCATCCGGATCAGCTCGACCCGCGCGCGCGGGCCGAGCCGCCGGCGCGCCTCGCGGAGCGCCTCCTCCGTGTGGACGACGACGGCGTCCGCCGTCGCGAGACATCGCCAGAGCGTCCAGTCGTCCCAGTGGATCCGCTCGTGGCTGCGGAGGTTGTGGACCGTCATCACCATCGGCACGCGGCGCCGCACGCGCGGCCAGAGGAGCGCGTCGAACCGCGTCGAGAGGAGGCTCTGCACGTGCACGACGTGATGGCCGCCGCGCCGCAAGCGCTCGCAGAGCGCGCGGGCGTTGCCGAGGAAGCCGGCGCCCGCCGAGAAGCAGCGCTCGACGGCGAAGCCGCGCGGCCGTCGCTCGAGCTCGTAGTCGGCGTTGGTGAGGAGCGACACGTCGGCGCCCGCGCCGGCGAGCGCGTCGCAGAGGCTCCACGCGTAGTGGGCGATGCCGCCCCAGCCGCCGGTCTCGACCATCGCGATCTTCACGGGAGCCGGTAGATCCTGAGCCCGGGCCCGGGCAGCGACACGCCGCCGAAGCCCGCGACGGGCAGGAAGATGGCGTCGTGCATCTCGAACACCGGCCGGGCGCCGGGCTGGATCGGGAGGACCTCCCAGAGCGGCGTCGCGTCGCGCGCGAGCGCCCGGCGGTCGTCGGGCTCCACGTGAGCGAATCGGTCGAGCGGATGCTCGGGAACCACGACGTACACCGGGGCGCCGGGCGCGGCACGCACCTCGGCGAGCCGCCGCGCTTCGACGAGCGTGTAGTTCGGGACGGGCGGGAAACCGGGCGCCGCCAGCATCTCGCGCGCCGTGCGCCACTGGGCGCGGCGGTCGCGCTCGCCCAGCATGCTCGGGCGGTCGCCATGGGCGAGGAGGCCCGCCCACATGGCGGGCGACAGCGGCACCTGGGGCCGCGAGAACTCGTACCCGGTGCCGAGCCACACGAGCGTCGCCCCCGACGGCGCGTGCGCCATGATCCACTCGCGCGCGAGCCGGCGCGTGTCCGCGCGCCCGAGGAGCCTCACCTGGCCGAGCGTGTACCAGGCCGGCAGCGCCACGAGCGCGGCGAGCGCGACGGCGAGCGCGGCGCGCCCGGGCAGGCGCCGCGCGGCCGCGCGCACGGGCGGCGCCGTCGCGAGCGTCCCCACCAGCGCGGCGAGCGGCGCGACGAGCGGCAGGAGGTAGCGCGCGAAGGCAAGCCGCCCTGAGCTCATCGTCCCGAAGTACACGGCGCACGCCAGCAGGAGCCCGAGCGCGACGCGGTCGCGGCGCCACGCGACGACGGCGACCGCGACGAGGAGCGCCGCGTAGAACGGCGCGCCGAAGCCGTACCACCCCGAGAACGCGAGGTGGTAGAGCCACGCGGGGCCGCCGGTGTCGCCCGGCCAGCCCTCGACGCGCTGCCGCCCAAGGGCGCCGAGATCCGCCGCCGCGACCCGCCAGTCGAGGAGCACGAACGGCGAGGTGAGCGCGAACGCCGCCCCGGTCGCCAGCACGCCCGAGCCCAGCCAGCGGAGACGCGTGACGAGCGGCACGGCGGCGGCGCGGGCGCCTCCCGGGAGCAGGGCCGCGACCGGCAGGCTCGCGGCGAAGAGCGCCGCGGGATACTTCGTGGACGCCGCGAGGCCGACGCACGCGCCGGCGAGGACGAAGTCGCGCGCGCGCGCCCCGCGCGCCGCGCGGACGGCGAAGAAGAGCGCCGCCGCGACGAGCGCGGTCATGGTCACGTCGGTGTTGCCGAAATGCGAGCTCCGCACGTGGAGCGGGTTCACCGCCACGAGCAGCGCCGCGACGAGCCCCGCGCCGCGCCCGCCGAGCTCGCGGCCGAGGCGGTAGGCGAGGAGGATCGTGAGCGTGCCGGCCGTCGCGGAGATCGCGCGCGTCGCCAGATGGAAGGGCGACGGGTCGAGGAAGAACTGGAGCTTGAAGGCGAAGAGCGTCGGGAAGTCGCCCGTGAGGCGGCCCAGGGCGTACAGGAGACCGACCGCCGCGGCCGAGAGATAGAAGAACAGCGTCGGATAGCCGAACCAGTGCGGGTCGAGATCGCCGTAGCCCATGCCGAGGGCGATCGAGACGAACTTCGTCTCGTCGGGGTGCGCCAGCGTGTGGGGCAGCCCCCAGCCGAGCCCCCAGAAGCGCGCGGCGCCGCCGAGCGCGACGAGCAGGACCAGCGGGAGACGGTGGAGCCGGCGGCCCGCGGCCGTCATGCGCGGGTCGCGGCGGGCGCGCCGAGGCCGCGGAGCAGCCGCGCGCACGCGCCCTCTTTGGCGACGAGCAGCGCCGCGCGCCGGCGGTCGAGCGGCGGATACTTGAGCGGCAGCGCCGCCATCCGGCCGAGCGTGCTGAGCGCGACGGCGGCCCGGAGCGCGGCCGCCGCGGCCGGGCCGTGGTGCTTGGCGAAGTAACGGACGTAGCTCAGGTAGTAGGCCACCTGCCGCACCGAGGTCTGGACGGTGCTGGCGCCGTGGTGGTGCACGGCACGCGCGGCCGGGCAGAAGCCGACGCGGAGGCCGGCGTCGCGGAGGCGCCGGCAGAGGTCGATCTCCTCGAAGTACATCCTGAACGCCGGGTCGAAGCCGCCGATGCGCCGGAACGCGTCGCCGCGAATCAGCAGGACCGCGCCCGACACCGTGTCCACCGTGGCCTCGCGCGCGAGGTCGAGGTCCTCGCAGTAGAAGCGCCGCTGCCAGCGGTTGCGCGGCGCGAGCGAGTGGACGCCGAAGAGCTCGCCGAGCGCGACCCCGAGCGTGGGGAAGCGCTTGCAGGAGGCCTGCGGCGCGCCGCCTGGATAGACGAGGGCCGGCCCCGCGAGACCGTGGTCCGGATGCGTCTCGAGGAACCGGCGCAGCGTCGGGAGGCAGCCCGGCTCGAGGATCACGTCCGCGTTCATCGCGCAGAGGTACGCGGCCGGCCGGGCCGCCGCGGCGCGGTTGATGGCGGCGCCGTAGCCAGGGTTGTCCGGGTTCACGAGGACGGCCACGTCGGAGAAGGCGGCGCGCACGGCCTCGGGCGTGCCGTCGGCGGAGCCGTTGTCGACGGCGACGACGGCCGTGTGGGGCCCGGCGGCGGCCCGGGCGGCCGCGAGCGCCGCGAGCGCGAGGTCGCGCGTGTCGTAGCTCACGACGACGATCGTCGTGTCGGTCATCCGCGGTCGCCGGGCCTCACGCGCGTGGCCGGCGGAGCAGGCTCTCGAGGAGGAGCAGCGGCGCCCGGCGCTGCCAGGGCAGCTGCCGGACCGACGCGGCGAACCGCCGCCGCGCCTCCGTCCAGTCGCCGCGCGCGCGGGCCTCGAGGCCGAACCAGTTGCGCGTGTCGGCGACGATCCGCGCCCCGGCATGCCGAGCGCCCCCAGCGCGTCGGGGCGGCGCCGGACGAGCCCGTCGAGCACGCAGAAGCGGCTCCGGTCCGAGACGGCGCGCGCGATATCCGAAGCGCTCCGAGGTGGTCGTCACGACCCCGGCTCTCGTGTCCTCGATGCGGACGTCGCAGTAGGTCCAGCCGGCGCGGGGCTCGCGCGCGAGGACCGCCGTCTGCTCGGCGAGCTTCGTCGGCGCCAGCACGTCGTCGGCGTCGAGGAAGGCGACGTACTCGCCGCGGCTCGCCGCGACGCCCGCGTTGCGCGCCGCCGACGGCCCGCGGTTCGGCTGCCTCACGACGCGCACCCGCCCCGCGTACTTCGCGAGGACCGCTGGCGTGTCGTCGGTCGAGCCGTCGTCCACGACCACGACCTCGACGCCGGGGAGCGTCTGCGCGAGCGCGCTCTCGAGCGCGTCCGGGAGGTAGCGGGCGTGGTTGAACGTGACGATGGCGACGCTCGCGCTCACGGCGCCCCGCCCGCGCCCCGCGGCGGCCGCCGGCGCCGCCCGAGGAGCCGGCCGAGGCCGTGGCGGGCGAGCGCCAGGCCGAGGCGCGGGAGCGAGCGGAGGCGGCGCGTCTCGCGGTCCCACCGGTCGCCGTAGCCGAACGCCTCCCAGGTCTTCGCCTCGACCTCGAACCGGTAGAAGGCGAAGAGCACGCTCAGGACGAGGCCGGCCAGGCCGTCCTTGTAGCCGGCGGCCGTGAAGAACCGGAACCGGAACGCCGAGAGCGGTACCCACAGCATCGCGAGCGGGCCCGGGAAGGCAGCGCCGTCCCTCACCCGCTGCCGCGCCTCCTTCTCGGCGTACTCGTCCCACTTCCGCACGAGCTCGCCCATGCTCAGGTAACGCTCGTGCACGATCCACGCGCCGTCCTCGACGGGGAGCCTGACGGTGCGGCCGGCGAGCTTCGGGTGGCTGTGCAGACGGTCCGGGTAGAGGCCGGCGCCGCGGCGGAAGCAGCGGAGCTGCCGGTCGGGAAAGCCGCCGACGTGCGGGACCGGCAGGCCGAAGGAGTGGTTCAGCCGCGGGATCCAGATTCCCGCGGCGCCCGGGTCCGCGCCGACCTGCGCCCGGAGGCGCGCGGCGAGCTTCGGGGGAATCGTCTCGTCGGCGTCCACGACCAGGATCCACTCGCCCGTCGCGAGCGCGATGCCGCGGTTCCGCGCGAACTCCATGTGGGGGATCCACTCGTGCGGCACGATGCGCGTCGCGAGCCCCTCGGCGCGCTCGCGCGTCCGGTCGCGGCTCTCCATGTCGACGAGGATCCGCTCGTCGCACCAGCGGAGCGACTCGAGGCATCTCCGGATGAGCGCCTCCTCGTCGCGCGCCACGACGACGGCGGAGAACGTGGGAGGGTTCACGGCGCCTCGTGTCCTCCCCGGAGCCGTCGGATCCGGTCCCGAATCGCGCGCGCCGTCTGCCCGGGGAGCGCGCGGAGCGACGCCAGCAGCGAGAGGTTCCTCGGATCCGACAGCTCGGACACCAGCCGGCACTTCTCGGTGTAGAGCTTCGGGTGGACGACCGACAGTCGGCGCCGGTCCGTCGTCAGCCACTTCCGCTTCAGCGCGGCGTGCCGGTCGAGCTGCTCTCGCCGGCAGAAGAAGAGGACGTTCTGCGCGTACCACCACTCGACCTCGGTGGTCTCCCACAGCTCGTCCCGGAGCGCGTCGATCGGGACGAACCCGCGCTGCTCGAATCGTTCGACCCAGTACGGCGGCCACTGCTCGTTCACGTGGCGGAAGCCGCCCTGGCCCGGCACGGCCGCGGAGAAGAGCACGACCGGCCCGAGCTCCGTCACCGACCCCACGAAGGCGTCGGCGGCCTCCGGCGGCAGGTGCTCGGCGACC
>DATFVL010000064.1 GCA_035260325.1 Candidatus Methylomirabilota bacterium
TTTCGCCGCTCATCAGGCCGCGGAGAAAGCCGTGAAGGCCCTCCACCTTCACCTCGGGCAGGAGGCCTGGGGCCACGTCGTGGCAAAGCTGATCCGCGAGCTTCCGGCCGCAGCGGGTGTTCCCGTCGGCCTGGTCGAGCAGGGGCAGGTGCTCGACACGTTCCATATCCCGTCGCGATGCCCGAACAGCCACCCGGAAGGTGCGCCGTTCGAGCACTACGGCCCGCTCCATAGCGAGGAGGCACTGCGCTTTGCCGGTGCGGTCATTGACTTCGTCCGTACTCGTCTGGCCTGATCGGGGCGCGGTCGAGGCGGCTCTGCGTCGTTGGGCCGCCGAGGCGGCGCGGCGCCGCCCTGAATTGCTTCGTGTCGGCTACTTCGGGTCCTACGCCCGCGGCGACTGGGGCGTGGGGAGCGATCTGGATATCGTCCTGGTGGTTGCGAGAGACGAACTGGCCTTCACGCGCCGCGGCGCCGCCTGGGATCTCACCTTGCTGCCCGTGTCCGCCGACGTGCTCGTCTACACCCACGAGGAATGGCGTGGCCTCGATCCGGCAAGTCGGTTCGCGCGCACGCTCGCGCGCGAGGTCGTCTGGGTGTGGGTCAGGGAGCCTTGAGCGAGGTGACGGCGAGTTCGCGCCCGCGCGGTCGGCGGTCGCCACGACTCACCGGCACCGCGCAGCGCCGGCACAGCTCGTTCCGCGGGGCGCGCGCGCAGGATACACTGGGCGCGCCGTGATGGACGTCGCCGCGCAGCGCGCCGCATACGTGCAACGACTCGAGACGGCCCTGCCTCGAGTGGTCGAGGCGCTTGCCACGATCCCGGGCGTCCAGCGCGTGAGCGTGTTCGGTTCCTACGCCCGCGGCCGGCGGGATCTCTTCACGGACCTGGACCTGCTCGTGGTGTGGGAGACGGAGCGTCCGGCGCTGGACCGGCTTCAGTTCCTCTACTCGCGCCTCGACGTGCCGGTCGACGTCGATATCGTATGCTACACCCCCGCCGAGCTCCAGGCCTCGAGCGACGATCCCTTCATCCGGAGGCTCCTCGGCGAGGAGGTCGTGCTCTATGAGATCCAGCCCCGCTGAGGAAGGGAGGCGGTGGCTCGAGCAGGCCCGCGAAGACCTCCGCTGGGCCGAAGACCTCGCGCAGCGGGGCGGCTATCACATCGCGTGCTTCCTGGCTCAGCAGGTGGGCGAGAAGGCACTGAAGGCCCTTCTCTACGCCGCGGGCGAGGAGCTGGTGCTCGGGCATTCGGTGGAGCGCCTCTGCGCCGAGGCGGGCGGGCGCGACGCACACTTTCGCGAACGGGCGCGGCGGTGGTCCATTCTCGACAGCTATTACGTCACGACCCGCTATCCCAACAGCCTGCCCGACAGCATCCCCGCACGCGTCTACACGCAGGACGCAGCGAAAGACGCGGTGCGTCTGGCGCGGGAGATCGTCACCGACGTCGGCGAGCGGCTCATGAAGGAGCCTTGAGCGAGCCCGGACCGGGCTACTCGCCGACGACCTGGACCGTGATCTCGCGACGCCGTGGGCCGTCGAATTCGGCGAAGATGATGGACTGGAATCGGCCGAGGGTCAGCTCACCATCTTTAATGCCGACAGCGACAGGGCGTCCCAGGAGGACTGCTCGCAGGTGCGAATGCGCGTTGCCGCGCTCGCAGTCCGAGTAGCGGGGGTCATCGTGTCGGTAGCCGTCCCGGGGGGGCACGAGCCGTTCGATGAGAACCTTAAGGTCATCGATCAGGGCGCTCTGGAATTCGTTGACGAACAGGGCGCAGGTCGTGTGGAGGGTATTGATCAGGGCGATGCCCGCGTTGATCGGGAACTGGCGGATCGCCTCTTGCACAATCTTCGTGATGTCAGAGAGCTCGGTCCGCTCTACGCTAGGTAGTACGAACGAGGTTTGGAAGATCTTCACAGTGCCTAGTTCCACGCTTCAACCATCGAGGATGGTAGCGAGGGCGGCCGGGCGAAGTCAACTCGCGATTACCCCGGGGCCTTGACCGAGTAGACGATGATCTCGTGGCCCCCGGGGGTGCGGTCGAGCCGGCTCACGGGGAGCTTGGAGCGTCGGCAGAGCGCGAGCAACGTCGCTTCCGTGTAACGGAAGGTATGGATGCGTCCGTCGGTCGTCCGGTTGAGAATGCGCGCCACCCGGCGTGCGAGGCCGTAACGGGAATGCGCGAGGTTGCGGACGGGCTCGGCGATCACGAGGAGGCGCCGCGCGGCCGCCCAGAGGCGCGGCAGTAGCGTATCGGCGATGTCGTGAAACTGATATAAGCTTGCTTCGATGATCACGGTCTCCGCGGTCGGTAGCGGCGCTCCGTCGCGCACGTCGAACGCGCGGACGTCCGCGCCACGCCGGGCGGCGAGCCTCAGCATGGCGGGCTCCAGATCGAGCCCGACGTACGACCGGAGCAGCCCGCGGTCGCCGAGATGCCGGTAGAGCGCGAGGTCGCCGCAGCACACCTCGAGGACCTCGGTCGGGCAGCCGATCCGGTCGGCGATGAGCGCGTACCGCGCGGCGTAGTCCCGTCCATAGCCGATCCGCATCGCGAGCTGGTACAGCGCCGGGAAGCGATAGATCGTCAGCATGCTCGGGGTCGGCGCGCCCGCACGGTGGCCGGTATTCTATCGCGTCGGGAGCCGTGATGGGGGCGGATGGCGCGCTGGT
>DATFVL010000065.1 GCA_035260325.1 Candidatus Methylomirabilota bacterium
TGGAGACGGAAGAGGAAGACGACG
Organism: Candidatus Methylomirabilota bacterium; assembly: GCA_035260325.1. NCBI lineage: Bacteria > Methylomirabilota (SeqCode) > Candidatus Methylomirabilota bacterium. The sequence continues at coordinate 25 of DATFVL010000065.1, forward strand.
ACGACCTCGACGACGAGGACGACGACTTCGACGACGAGGAGGACGACGACGAGGACGTGGCGGACGAGCTCGACGACGACGACGACCTCGACGACCTGGACGAGGCGAACGGGGACGAGCCCGACGCGGATAAGGAGGCCGAGCCCGAGAATGACGAGGACGGCGACGAGAAGTAGTGCCCCCAACTAGGAGGCGGTGAACATGGCGCTATTCAGCGGAGAGGGCTTGCTGTTCCTGTTGCGCTGGTTTCATTTCCTCGCCGGCATCACCTGGATCGGGCTGCTCTACTACTTCAACTTCGTCCAGACGCCGTTCTTCGCGACGGCCGATCCGCCCGTCCGGTCGGGCATGATCGTCGGCAGCCTCGTCGGCCGCGCGCTCTGGTGGTTCCGCTGGGGCGCGATGTTGACCTTCATCACGGGCTGGCTCATCGTCTTCCACAGGATGGGCCAGTACGGCGGCGTCCGTGAGTTTTTCGCGACCGCGTACGGCTGGAAGATCTTCTTCGGCGGAATGCTCGGAAGCGTCATGTGGTACAATGTGTGGTTCGTCATCTGGCCCGCGCAAAAGGTCATCATCGCCTCGGCGACGCAGGTCTCGAAGGGTGGCCAGGCGATCCCCGAGGCCGCCGCGCGCGGCCAGCGGGCCGGCTTCGCCTCGCGGACGAACACGCTGCTCTCGATCCCGATGCTCTTCTTCATGGGCGCGGCGAGCCACCTGTCGATGGCCGAGCCGACGACCCGCGGCGGCAAGGTCGGCGCGCTCGTCCTGCTCGCGATCGTGTTGATCGTGGCCGAGGTCAACGCGCTGGTCGGCACGACAGGCCCAGGCAAGAAGATGCTCTCGACGCTCACCGGGACGTTCTGGGGCGGCTTCATCCTGACCGCGATCCTCTATTTCGTCCTCGCGGGGATCATGGGCTAGGCCCGGCTCCGCGCGACGCTCACCCCGCGGCCCGGCGGCGACCCCGCCGGGCCGCTTCGTTTTCCCCGCCGGGCCCGTTCCCGCGTAAGATAGGCGGACGGATGACGTTCCTTCCCCCGATGAGGTCTCGCGCGTGAGACTCCGGACCGTGGCCCTGGCGGCGCTCACCGGATTCGCGCTCTCGTGCATCCCGGTGCCCGCACTCGCTCAGAAGCCGCGCGCGGAGCGCCCCACCTACGCCCCCGGCGAGAAGTGGATCCGTACGGACGGCGTCTACGAGCTGATCCGGATCGAGAACGGCCTCTACGTCTTCGCCGCGAGCAACAACCGGCAGATCTTCCTCACGCAGGACCTCATGTTCGCGCGCCGGCAGCAAGGTTTCGGGTACGTCGAGTTCGACCCGCCGCCCAAGCTGGCGTGGCCTCTCGAGGTTGGCAAATCCGGAACGAGCTGGGGCAACTGGCGCTGGTCGAATCCGAACGCAGGACGCAACGAGCTGCCCCGCGGCGACTTCTACACCAAGTTCATGTGGACGGTCGAGGCCTACGAGGACGTCGAGGTCGTCGCCGGACGCTTCAAGGCCTTCAAGATCAGGTTCGTGCTCGAGAGCCGGCGCCCTTATGACCCCGGGCGCACGACTATGACGACAGCCTACCTCACGCTGTGGTACGCGCCGGAGGCGCGTCAGATCGTCCGGATGAGCGGGACGCTCGTCAATGGCCACAGCTGGGACGCCGCCAGCATGGAGCTCGCGGCGGTCGACCGGCCCGCGCCACTCGAGATCATCCTCGCCGAGCCGAAGGACGGCGCGCGCCTCGTCACGGAGAGCGTGACCCTGACCGCGAAGGCGACGAGCGGTAAGGGGCTGGCGCGCGTGGCCGTCTCGCTCAACGGCCAGGAGATCCCGCTGCCGGGCGGCGCGCCGGCCGACGCCAAGGAACGCGCGCTCTCGGCGAATCTCAAGCTCAAGGAAGGCAAGAACGTCTTGCTCGTGACGGCCACCGAGACCGGCGGCGAGATGCGTCAGGAAGCGCGCGTCCTGTTCTACGACAAGCCGGCGCCGTCCCCCACGCCGCCACCCGTCGTCGCCGCGCCGCCCAAGCCCGAGCCGCCCGTCCCGGTGGCGCCGAAGCCCGAGCCGCCGGTCGTCGCGAAGCCGACACCGCCGCCCGTCGTCGTGGAGAAATCGACTCCGGCGCCGCCGCCACCCGTGGTCGCGGCACTGCCGCCCCTTCCACCGCTCGAGCTCAGGATCGGCGCGCCGGCGGAGCAGACGCGCGTCCAGTACGACAGCGTTGCGCTCGCCGCGCTCGTCTCCGGCGGCAAGGGTTCGCGCCGCGTGGTCGTGACGCTCAACGGGTTGGAGGTCACGCATCTGGACGGGCCGGCCGCGACGCGCGTCGTGCCGGTGAACCTGCCGGTGAAGCTCCGCGAGGGCCAGAACACGCTCGTCGTCACGGCGACGGACGCCGAAGGCGCGACGCTGCAGGACGTCCGGACGGTGCTGTACGAGAAGATCACGCCGCTTGCGATCGTGTTCCGCTATCCGGAGAACGGCGCGCGGCTGACGGAGCCCACCACGGTCGTCGTCGCGACGGCGAACTCGAGCAACGGCATCGCCAGGGTCAGCGTCACCCTGAACAGCGTAGATCTCGCGGACGCGGCCGAGCGGCCCGCGTCGCGCGACGTCGCGGTGGCGGCGCGCCCTGCCGCGATCATGGCCCAGCGCGGCGTCCAGAAGTCAGTCGCCCTCACCGTGCCCGTCACGCTCCGAGAGGGCAACAACGTGATCGTCGTCACCGCGACGGAGGCGGACGGCACGAGCACGCAGGCGGTGCGCACCGTCGCCTACAACGCCCCCAAGGTCGCCGCGGCGCCCCCGCCGCCGGCCGTGGAGCTACCGGAGCGCTGGGCCGTCGTCATCGGGGTCGGGAACTACGAGCACCCCGCGATCTCCAAGCTCCAGTACACGATCAACGACGCCGAGGCGCTCTACCAGGTCCTGATCGGCCCCGGCGGCTTCAAGAAGGAGCGCGTGCTCCTGCTCACCGACCGGACGGAGCGCAAGCCGACGCTCCGCAACATCAAGTGGGCGCTCGGCACGTTCCTCTCGCGCTCTGCGAAGAAGGACGACATGGTCCTGATCTTCTTCGCCGGGCACGGCGCGCCCGAGGTGGACCCGCGCGGCATCGAGCGCGACGGGCTCTCCAAGTACCTCGTGCCGATCGACGCCGACCCCGACGATCTCTACTCGACGGCGCTGCCGATGGACGACCTCCAGACGATCTTCGGCCGGATCGAGGCGGAGCGCGCCGTGATCTTCCTCGACTCGTGTTACAGCGGCGCGGCGGGCGGGCGGACCTTTGCCGCGAAGAAGACGCGGGCAACCAGCGTGGACGACGTCTTCCTCGACCGGCTCACCCGCTCGAAGGGGCGCGCGATCATCACGGCCTCGCGCCCGTCGGAGGTGTCCGTGGAGCTGCCCGACCTCAAGCACGGGATCTTCACCTATTACCTCGTCGAGGGCCTGAAGGGCGCCGCGGACTTGAATCGCGACGGGATCGTCACGCTCCAGGAGCTCTATGAGTACGTCGAGCGCGAGGTCGGCGCGAAGTCGCGCGCGGTCGGCGGCAACCAGCACCCGCTCATGAAGGGCGAGCTCGAGGGGCTCCTGCCCCTCGTGAAGGTTCAGCGCAGGTAGTCGGCGAGCGCCGGGATGTCCGCCGCCATGTGGAGCTGCGGCGGCATGATCCTGGTCGGGCGCTTCGGCTTGTAGCCCGCCGGGTACTCGCCTCTGAGCACCTTCGCCTCCAGAAGCTCCTTCGACGAGCCCTTGATCGGGGGCCCGACCGGGCCCGGCTGCGAGGGATCGGTGGCGTGGCACGCGATGCACTGGGAGAGATAGACCCGCCGCCCCCGTTCGGCGCTCGGCGAGAGCTTCTGCTCGCAGCCGGCGATTCCAGCGAGCGCCATCGCCAGCCCCGCCGCCACGCGAAGCCGTGTCACCCGAGGTCTTTCAGCAGGCTCTGCCTGGTGTCTTCGGCGAGCACCGTCCGCGCGCGCTCGTTGGGATGCTCGACGACCAGCGCGGCCTCGGCGGCCTGGAAGATGCGGCGGGCCTCGGGCGGGAGCGCGAAGCGCACGAAGTGGACCGCGGAGAGCTTGCCGCGCTCCTCGTCGGAGTGGCCGCTCTCGAAGTCGCCGACGATCACGTGCGGCCCGACCGTCAGCCTCACGTAGTCGCGCGTGTCGATCCCGAGCAGCTTGTCGAGGACGGGCTTGACCTGCGCCGCGTCGGTGATCTCGATCAGCATCGTCGCCGCCAGCTCCCCCGGCCGCGGCAGGAGGCTGTTGTAGACCTCGACCTCCTCGGCGATCTTCGCCTCGTCCACGATGCGCTCGGCGCGCACCATCTCCTGGATCTGGAACCAGACCGTCTCGCGGTTCTCGAAGACGAAGGTCAGGTGGCGGCCCAC
>DATFVL010000066.1 GCA_035260325.1 Candidatus Methylomirabilota bacterium
TCCGGAGAGCGGGTCGCCGAGCACGCTCCGGAGGATCAAGAAGAAGATCCAGCTCCCACGCATCACCGCCTCGATCCTCGAGGCCAAGCGGCAGGGGATCGTCGTGCGCGCGAACCTGATCATCGGGTTCCCGCACGAGACTCGGCGTGAGGTCTTCGAGACCATCCGGTACGGGCTGAAGCTCGCCGCCCGCGGAGTGGATGAGGTGAGCATCAACATCTTTTCGCCGTACCCGGGCTCCGAGCTCTATCGCGAGCTCGCCGACGCCGGCAAGATCCAGCTCGGCGATCGTTACTTCCTCCAGCTCACCTCGCTGAACAGCGACTACACGCGAACCAACCCCTTGACGCTCAACCCCGTCATGGGGCCGCGGGAACTCGCACTCTACCGGATCTCCTTCATGCTGCTCAACTACCTGGTCGGCTACGTGCTGCATCCGGGACGGATCTGGCGGACGATCCGAAACGTCTTCCTATCCCGGCACGCGGCAGCGACCGTGTTCGAGCATCGCCTCAAGGACGCGCTGGGGCGGAAGGTTCGAGCGACGGGATAGGTCGTCGTCGCCGGACCACGTCCGGTACAATGCGCGCGGGTACGATGCCGCGCCTCGCAGCGTTCGGCCGGAAGCACCCGGACCTCGTCGTCGTCCTCCTCCTGCTGATCCTGCCGTTCCTCGTCCTGGGGCGGGCGCTCCTGCCGGGCAAGGTCCTCTCGGCGGCCGACAACGTCGTCCTCTACGCGCCCTGGGCCGCGCAGTCCCCGGGCGTCGTGCCCGTGAACCCGTTGCTGCGCGACATCACGTTCCTCTTCCACCCCGCCGTCCTCTACGGCGCCGCGGAGATCCGCGCCGGGCGCTTCCCGCTCTGGAACCCGCACGTCTTCGGCGGCGCCCCGTTCTTCGCGAACCCGCAGACCGCGCTCCTGTTTCCCCTGACCGCGCTCGCGTACGTGCTGCCGCCGGCGCTCGCGCTGACGCTCATGTCGGTGCTCAAGCTCTCCGTCGCGGGGGCGGGCATGTACTGGTTCCTCCGCCGTCTCGACGTCGGCCGGTTCCCGGCGCTCGTCGGCGCGCTGGCGTTCGAGTTCAACGCGTTGCTCGTGACCTGGCTCGAGTGGTCGAACACGGGCCCCGTGATCCTCCTGCCGGTGCTGTTCGGGTTGACCGAGGTCTTGCGCGAGCGCGCCGGCGCCCGGCCCGTCGCGGCCCTGGCGCTCGCGGTGGCGCTCGCGGTCTTCGCGGGCTATCCGCAGCGCGTCGTTTACGGCCTTCCGGTCCTCGCGATCTGGACCCTCTACCGCTCCCGGGACGCGGCGCGCCCCGCGGGCTTCCTCGGGCGCTGGGTCGCCGGCGTGGCGCTCGGGCTCCTGCTCCCGGCCGTCCAGCTCCTGCCGTTCGTGGAGTACGCGCGCGCGAGCGCCGTGCTCGCGTACCGCGAGGAGTGGATGCTGCACTTTCCGCTGCCGCCGCGCACGGCGATCGCGCTCCTGATGCCGAATTTCTTCGGAAGCCCGTTGAGCCGGGACTTCTGGGGGCCGACGAACTTCAACGAGTTCTCGCTCTCGGTCGGCGTCGTGCCGTGGCTCGCGCTGCCGGCGGCGCTCGTCGCCGCGTGGTCCCGGCCGGGGACGAAGTACTTCGCGGGGCTCGCGGTCGGCTCGGCGGCCCTCGTCTACGGCGCGCCCCTCGTCGGCGACACCCTCGCGCGCCTGCCCGTCCTGTCCACGACGCTCATCGTGCGGACGGCCGATCTCCTGGTCTTCGCGCTCCCGGTCCTCGGCGCGCTCGGCCTCGACGCCGTCCGCCGGGCCGAGCCTGCGGCCCGGCGGCTCCTGCCCGCGGCCGTGCGCGGGGCGTTCGCGGTCCTGAGCCTCGCGGCGCTCGCGTTCGTGTGGAGGGAGTGGGCGCTCGCCGCGCGCGCGGGGATGCGCGTGCCCCTCTGGGCCCAGTACGCGTGGTTGCTCCTGCTGCTGACGCTCGCCGCCGTCCTCGTGTTGCGCCTGCTCCGGGCCGGCGGCGCGGCGCCCGGCCTGTGGACGGCGCTCGCGGCCGTCGAGCTCGCGAGCCTCGTGCCTCTCGCCGCCACCTACAATCCCGTGATCGACGCCCGGCTCCTCTATCCGGGCCCGCCGCCGTCCGTCGCGCACCTGCGCGAGCGGACCGCGCGGGACCACGCGCGCGTGTTCTTCGACGCCGGTCCCGAGCCTGCGAACTTCGGGACGATCCTGGGGCTCGACGAATTCGGCGGCTACGACGGCATGACGCCCCGGCGCGTCGAGCAGCTCGCCGACCCCGTCGGGTCGCTCGACTCCACCGCCAGCGGCGCGTTCCGCGTGACGGCCCCGGTCGGGTCGCCGGTGTTCGACCTGCTCGGGATCCGCTACGTGATGCTGGCGCCCGGCGCGCCGAGCCCCGCGCCTCACCTGGTCCTCGAGTATCGAGGTCCCGACGCTGTCGTCTATCGGAACGACCGGGCGCTGCCGCGCGCGTTCCTCGTGCCCCGGGCCCGGGCGTGCCTCGACGACGCCGCGACGCTCGCCCTGCTCCACGGGGGCACGCTCGAGGTGAGGCGGGAGGTGATCATCGCCGGCTGCGACGGCGCCCCGGCGGCCGGCGGGTCCGGGGGCGCCACGCGCGCCGAGATCACGAGCTACGCACCGGAACGCGTGGTGGTCGAGGCCACGACCGCCGCCGCGGCGTACCTCGTCCTGACCGACACGTGGTTTCCCGGCTGGCGCGCGTCCGTGGACGGGGTGGAGCAGACCGTCTGGCGCGCCGACCACGCGCTGCGCGCGGTGTGGCTGCCGCCCGGGCGCCACCGAGTCGAGTTCCGGTACGCGCCGGCGTCGTTCCGTGTGGGCCTGCTCGTGAGCGCGCTCGCGGCGCTCGCCGTCGCCGGCCTTCTCTGGGCCCCGGCGCGCCGGCGCGCCACGGGCCTGGCACTCGTCGCGGTGCTCACCGCGTGGCCCGCCGCGGCGCAGGCGAAGCTGCCCGCGGCGCCCTTCACGCTCGAGGCGACGCCGAGCGAGCTGACGGAGGGTGGGAACCTCACGCTCCGCGTGGATCGCGCCGGTGCCAGTCCCGAGCTCGACCGGCAGCCCCTCGACGTCTACGTCTCGGTTCTGCGCGACGGCGCGCGGGACTGGATTTTCCTCTCGCCGGCCGGTGCCCTGTCGGCGACGGCGAGCGTCTACGTCCGTGCGACACCGGAGCGGCCCTTCGGCGGTCTCCGCGCCACGCTGCAGGGCGTCGGGCCGGGCGGCTGGTACCTCTTTCGCGTGCAGTTCATCCGCGCGTCGGCCGAGCAGCCGACGCGCAAGAACTACGCCGCCCCACCGCTCCTCGCGACGGTCCGTGTCGAGCCGCGGGCCGGCGGCCCGGGAGCGTGGGCCCTGGGAGCGCTCGCCGTCCTCACGCTCGCGGCGCTCGGTCTCGCGTGGCTCACCCCCGCGCGCCCGGCGGAGGACCGTCCGGGGCCGTGAGCGTGCTCAGACCGGGTGGTAGCGCTCGGCCCAGAGCTGGAAGGCGAGGAGCGTGTAGAGCTTCTTCCGGTGGTCGCGGCGGCCGGCGTCGTGCTCCGCGAGTAGCCGCGCCACCGCCTCCGGCCTGAAGAGCCCGGCGCGCCGCAGCACGTCGGGCGCGCACGCCTCGTGGAGAATCCCGCGCAGCTCGCCCCGGAACCAGCGGCCGAGCGGCACGCTGAACCCCTTCTTCGGGCGACCGGGGATCTCGGCGGGGAGCATCCCCCGGACCGCTCGCTTGAGCGCCCACTTCGTCGTGAGGCCCCTGAGCTTGAGACGCATCGGGAGGGCGGCGGCGAGCTCGACGATGCGTCGGTCGAGGAGCGGCACCCGCACCTCGAGCGAGCAGGCCATGCTCGCGCGGTCCACCTTGGTGAGCACGCCCTCTCCGAGATAGCCCTTGAGGTCGAGGTAGAGGATGCGCTCGAGCCCCTCGGCGGACGTGGCGCGGGCGACGATCTCGTGGAACGCGTCGTACGAGGGTGGCGCCGGCAGGCGCGCGAGCACGTCGGGCGTGAACAGCTCACGCTGCTCGGCCGGCGTGAAGGAGCCCAGCCACAGCGCGTGGCGCTCGACACTCGGGTGCGGGAGGCCGGCCACGAAGCGCCTGAGCCTGAAGTCGAGGCTCAGGTCGTCCAGGGACACCGGCAGCCGCTCGACGGCGGGGCGCAGGAGGCGCCGGTGGACCCAGCGGGGGAGGAGCTCGAAGGCCCGCGCGAGGCGGTGGGCCTGGTAGGTCGGGTAGCCGGCGAAGAGCTCGTCCCCGCCGTCGCCCGAGAGCGCGACCGTCACGGAGCGGCGGGTGAAGCGGGAGAGCAGGTAGGTCGGCAGCAGCGAGGCGTCGCCGAGCGGCTCGTCCATGATGTCCGGCAGCCGGCCCACGAGGTCGAGCGCCGCGCGCGGGCTCAGGATCTCCTCGTGGTGGTCCGTGTCGAGGGCGCGCGCCACGCGCCGCGCGTGGGCGGACTCGTCGAAGGACGGGTCCTCGAAGCCGATCGAGAACGTCTTGAGCCGGCCCGGCGCGTGGCGGGCCGCGAACGCCGCGACCGTGCTCGAGTCGATCCCGCCGGACAGGAACATGCCGAGCGGCACGTCGCTCACGAGGTGCTGGCGCACCGAGAGGTCGAGCGCCGCCCTGAGCGCGTCGACCGCCTCGCCGTCCGCGACCGGTCCGCGGCGCCGGAAGTCCACGTCCCAGTACGGCTCGACCTTCACGCGGCCTTCGGTGTAGCTGAGCCAGTGGCCGGCGGGGAGCTTACGGACCGCGCGGAGGATCGCGTGGGGCGCGGGCACGTACTCGTGCGCCAGGTAGCGGGAGAGCGCCGTGAGATCGAGGCTCCGGTCGATCGCGGGATGCTCGACGAGCGCGCGCAGCTCGGACGCGAAGACGAGCTGGTCGGGCAGCACGGCGTAGTAGAGCGGCTTGATCCCGACGCGGTCGCGCGCGAGGACGAGCGTGCGCGCGGCCTCGTCCCAGACGGCGAAGGCGAACATGCCCTCGAGGTCCGCGATGGACTCGACGCCGCGGTCCTCGAAGCCGTGGACGATGACCTCGGTGTCCGAGCGCGTCGCGAAGGCGTGGCCGCGGGCCGCGAGAGCCCGGGTGAGCTCGCGGTAGTTGTAGATCTCGCCGTTGAAAACGACCCACACGCGGCGGGCCTCACCCGTCATCGGCTGGTGACCCGTCGCGAGGTCGATGATCTTGAGCCGCCGCATCGCGAGCCCCGCGGGCCCCTGCACGAAGAAGCCCTCGTCGTCGGGCCCGCGGTGGGCGAGCCGGTCGTTCATGCGCCGGAGGACGGCCGGGTCCGGGCGCCGGTCGGCGCGCGCGAAGATGTTGCCGACGATCCCGCACACCGCCGCTACCGCTCCTCGTCCGGGCCCGCCGTCTCGCGCACGTAATACGTCGGCTTCCGCTGCGTATCGTAAAATCCACGAATGACGATCTCGGCGAGGAAGCCGATGAAGAGGGAGAGAGTGCCGGTAATCAGGAGCAGCATCATGAGGAAGACGAGCGGCGTCGCCTCGTAGTGCCGGAGGACCAAGACCCGGTAGGCCACGACGTCGAACGCCAGGAAGCCGAGCGCGAGGTTCGCGAGGCCGAACCCGCCGAAGACGTAGTTGGGCCGAGTGGAAAAACCGCTGATGAATTTGAGCGTGATGAGATCGACGAGGACCTTGTAGGTCCGCGTGAGCCCGTATTTGGACGCCCCCCGCGTGCGCGGGTGGTGGGTGACCTCGAGCTCGGTGACGCGCCCGCCGACCCACGCCGCCAGGACGGGGAGGAAACGATGCATCTCACCGTAGAGGCTCACGTCCTGGATGACCTCGCGCCGATACGCCTTGAGCGTGCAGCCGAAGTCGTGGAGGGGCACGCCGCTGAGCTTCCGGATGAGATAGTTCGCCACGTGCGAGGGCAGGACGCGCGTCAGCCACGGGTCGCTCCGATGGCGCCGCCATCCCGACACCACGTCGTAGGCGCCGCCGAGCTCGGCGACGAGCCGCGGAATGTCGTGGGGGTCGTTCTGCAGGTCCGCGTCGAGCGTCACCACGATCGGGTATCGTGAGTGGGCGAAGCCGGCGGTGAGCGCGGCCGTCTGGCCAAAGTTCCGCCGCAGTCTCACGAGGCGCACGTGAGCGTCCTTTGCAGCGAGGCGCTTCAGCAGGTCCCACGAGCCGTCGGTGCTCCCGTCGTCCACGTAGACGACCTCGTACGGGCGCCCCATGGGCTCCAGCGCCTCCGTCAGGTGGGCGTGCAGCGGCTCCAGGTTGTCCCGCTCGTTGAGGACTGGGAGGACGACCGACACCGCGTCTCTCTCGGGCATCACGCGGGCCGGGAAGGCTGGATATTCATGGGCGCGAAGAAGAATCGCTCGATCAGACTCGCATGGATCGTTCGACAACGCGAGGGCTCGGGATCCCCGACGCCCCACAATTGCACATGCCGAGCCAAATTCCGTAGATGCGTCAACGTCGTGGTCAGGGTGACGAGGGGCAAGAGGCAGAGCGCGAAATACGCAACGGCGTGCCCGGCCGTCCAGAATGCGGCGAGGATCCCGATCTGGCCCTTGAGCGCCAGCCGCAAACCGCCCAGATAGAGCAGCAGGATGCTGGCCGCGGCGAGCGCGCCGATGGGCACCGTGCCGACGAGCGCGAACGCCGCGAGGGAGAACACGCCGCGCAGCGAGAAGATCGCGCGCGACACCGACGGGAGGTGCGTCGCGGGCCCGACTCGTTTGACGCGCCGAAAGACGCCGGGAGCGGCGCACGATGGACAGGGCTCGCCGGGCTTGACGGGACGGCCGAGCTCTTCGTGATGAAAGCAACGCTTGCAGAAGATCTCGGCCATGGGCTCGAGATTACGTTGTCCAGCGGGACAGCGCGCCTTCCGATCTCGCGGTGAGCAGGCGCCAGGAGTTGTCGTTTCTCGACGTCAGGCAGCACGCCAGGCCGCGCGACGTCGCCCAGCGCTCGACCTCTGCGCGCGGCAGATATTGCGCGAGCTGCGGGACCAAGTGGTCGTAGACGATGTGCTCGAGGTACTCGCGCGGATACTTCGTCAGGTGCCGGGTGTACGCGTCATACGGAAACGACGTCGGCTCCGGGAAGAGCTTCGTGAACGCCCGCGCCCCGAGCGCCAGCGGGATCGTCAGCGCCTTCGACAGCGCGTACAGTGCCGCGTCCGGCATCCGGCTCGTGACCAGGCGTCGCAGCGGCGTGATCACGTTCTCGATCCACTCGTTGTTCTCTTTGCCGTAGACCCACACGCTCAGCGCGCCGTCCTCTTTGACGACGTCGAGCAGCGCCGCAAAGGCCCCCTCGGGATCGGGCGTGTGGTGCACGACCCCGATCGAGTAGCACACGTCGAACGCGCGCTTCGGCAACGGCAACGAGAAGATGTCGGCGCGCATCACGTGCACGTTCTTGAGGTGCCGCGTGTTCGCGTACGCCGTATGGGCGACATCCGAGTAGTCGAAGCCGATGAGCGCTCCCGGCGCGTTCGGCGCAGCCGTCGCCAGCCAGCGCCCCATACCGCAGCCGGCGTCGAGCACGCTGCGACCCGCGAAGAGCTCCGGCTGCAGCGGCGCTACCCAATCACGGAAGAGCTCATCGTTGAGCGCCGGCTGCGCGATGATCACGTCGCTGTAGCGCTTCCAGTTCGTCAAAAAGCCGCCCGTCGTCTGCTCGACCGGCCCGTTTCTCGATGCGCCGCGAACGAAGTCGGGCACGCCGTCGACGACGGGCCACTGCTTGCCGCACGCGGAGCACGTGAGCGTGCCCGCGACGATGTGCGCGCCGTCGCGCCGAGTGCTGTACACAGCAAGCGCGACCTCGCAGAACGGACACTGCAGATACTCGAGGAGCGCGTCGCGCATGGCTAATTCGACGGTCGATACATCTCGGGCGTTTCGTACTCGAGATCTCGCACTCCGTCACATGCCGCCTCGCGATCGAGTGACCCGCGGAGGCAGCAAACGTCGCGACTGGCCGGCGGCGGTGCCTCGGCGGGCCGCGGACCAGGGTCACGCACGGGGCTCGCCCTCTCCTCCCTAGTCCGAGGTGCGTCTGCGCGCGATGCTATCACCGGGCCACCGCCGCCTCACGCCGCGATGTAATACGAGTCGTCAAGCGTCTCAAGGAGCCTCTGAACATTGCGTGGATCGTTCTGGGATTCGCGTCCAGCGTGACCAGGATTGGATCGTGCGAGTGAGCGAACCCCGCCAGGGCCCGCGACTCAGTGAGGCGCGCGTGGAGCCGCTCCACGGAGACCCGCTCGTTAAAGACGGGCAAGACGACCGGGACGCCCGCGGGCTCAGCCACGGCGCGTGCGCTCCTCATCCACCGCCTCGCAACGCACGACGTAGCGGATCGGGAGCCAGCGGAACGGCACGCCCTCGACGCGCGTCACCCTGAGGCCGGCGGGCATCAGCGCGAGGAAGCTCCCGAGGTCGAAGGTGTGGAGGTGCCACTCGTCGTCCATCCGCTCGGGCATGGCGTAGTCGCCCGCGCGCGCGCGCATCAGGAGGCCGTAGAGCCCGCTCCGGTGGAGCACCGCCTTCAGCCGGTTGATCAGCCGCTCGTTCGGGACCGAGACGACCGCGACGCCGTGCGGCTTCACGATGCGCCACATCTCGGCGAGCGCCCCGGCGGGTGACGGGACGTGCTCGAGCACCTCCGAGCAGTAGACCCGGTCCCACGCGCCCGTCCGGAAGGGCAGCTGCTCGGCGTCGCCCTGGACGAGGACGTCGTGCCGGCCGAGGCGCTTCGCCGCCTTCGCGAGCAGCGCTTCCGCGAGGTCGAGCCCGAAGCCCCGGCCCGCGGGCAGCGCCGCCATGAGATGGCCGGCGCCGCAGCCGACCTCGAGGACGCGGTCGCCGAGCCGGGGCGCGAGCAGCGCGAAGATGCGGCGCACGCGCTTCCGCTCGATGTAGCGGACGATGGGGCTCGGGTGACTGTGGAACCGCTCGACGTCGTACTTCGCCGCCATCGCGTCGTTCCACGCCTTGAACTCGGCGCGGTCGCGGAAACCGGACCCGCTCATCGCCCGGCGGTCCTCGGCCGCGCGAGCTTGTAGATCTCCGCATCCTCGATCCGCTCGACCAGGGCGTAGCCGTTGCGCAGGGCCTGTTCCCTCCACCACGACCGCTCGGACTCCGAGTTCTCGATCAGGTTGCCGACGACGACCACGTCCACCGCATGCCGCTGGAGGTTCGCGAGCAGTTCGCGCGGGGACATGAAGTTGAACTTCTTGATCTCCCGCTCGGTCATGACGCCGGCGAAGCCGATCGTGAAGTGGTTTTCCATCTTGGGGAAGATCCGGGCCCGGGTCTCCACGAAGTAACCGGGCCAGGGGGCCATGACGAAGGGATGCCCGGGCTCGATCTCGCGGTCGATCGCTCGTCCGACGGCGCGGATGGCGGGGATCGACCAGCTGCGCGCCTCGCCCTCGTACCGGAGCCAGTAGATGTCGCGTCCGCTCGAGGTGAAGCGGTAGAAGTCGATCGGCGAGACGAGGATGTACGCGGCGAGCACGACGGCGCCGAGCCGCCTGAGCCCGGCGCCCGCGCCCTCGGCCGCGAGCGTCGCGACGAACACGACGACGTCGACGATCAGGAACGGAACGGCCATCGAGAGGTACTGCGTGTACGTCGGGGTCGGAATCATGCCGGCCAGGGCCAGCGTGAGGAAGATCATGGAGGAGAGCGGCAGGCGCCGGCGCGCGGCCACGCGCGAGACCCACGACGCGCAGCCCGTGAGGAAGAGGATCGCGAACTGGAGGCTCACCGCGCCCTCCGCGCTGTTGAGCCCGAGCACCTGGAGCGCGAGATAGATCTTCTGCGGGAAAAATCCAAAGAATCCCCAGGGGGAGCGCGTCGCGTGGCTGGTGATGATGTTGAAGACGAAGGTCTCGGGCTCGATGAGGTAGAAGAACTGGTTCGGCAGCAGCGCCAGCGCGAGGCCGACGGCGAAGCGCGCGGCCTCCGACAGGCGTCGGCGGAAGTCTTGCCGCGCCTCGAGGTAGAGGTCCACGAGGAACACGGGCACCACGAAGACGACGTAGAGACGGATGTCGATCGCCAGCCCGAGCAGGAAGCCGCTGTAGAACCACCGGTTCGGCGAGCGGCTCAGGGCGAGCACGGCGTACGCCGCGAACAGCGTCAGCGTGCCGAACGCGAAGGTCTTGATCAGCGGGAGCCAGCCGAACTCGAGGCTGGTGAAGCCGAAGATGACGACCGCGAGCACGCCCCACGCCTGGCGCCCGGTGAGATGCCGGACCTGCCGGAAGAGCAGCAGGCCGAGCGCCATCGACGCCAGCGCCGAGAGCAACCGCGCGCCGTACCAGGAGTTGCCGACGACGAATTTCATCCAGACGCCGTAGATGTACGGCGTCAGGAACATCTGCGGCCAGTAGAGGTCGTGAAAGAGGAGCTGCCCCTCCATCACGAGGCGCGAGTCGAGGAGATAGATTCCCTCATCGCCGTCCACCAGGCGGTAGTGGGACATCGGCACGAAGACGGCGGCGAGCAGGAGGGTCACCAGGGCGTAGATGACGGCGGGGCGTGCCTGGTCGATGCGCGTGATCACCGTGACGACACCTCCACGATTATAACGGCGGGGCTCGGCGCCGCCCTAGGTCCCGGAAGAGACCACTCGTGCAAGCGGGACGCCAAGCATACCCCGGGCCGAGCGGGCGCTAAGTTCGCGTGGTCAAAGGGCGACGGACCGAAGGTCAAGAGAGGCTCGACATCGACCCTCAGCCAAACTTGCACCCATCGGTCGCGTTCTGCTCAACCGGCCCTCGGTGCGGCCGCGCCGAGGTAGGACGCGACGAAGCTGCCCTCGGGCCGCGCGCCCGCGAAGCGGGCGAGCGCGAAGGGCGCCGCGCTCACCGGTGGCGCAGCGCCCGTGATCAGCGCGGCCACCATCTCGCCCACGGCCGGGGAGAGCTTGAAGCCGTGGCCGCTCATGCCGGCGGCGGTCCAGAAGCCCCGCACGGGCGACTCGTCGAGGATCGGCATCCAGTCGGGCGTGATGTCGAAGGCGCCGGCCCAGCCCCGCCGGTAGCGCGCCTCGGCGAGGCGCGGCAGCGCGCGCCCGGTCCGCTCGAGCACCGCCGTCGCCTCGTCGAGCCCCGTCTCGTCCCCGAGCCGCTCGGGGTCCATCGGGTGTCCCGCCTCGTCGTCCGTGAGGGATCCGGTGAGAGTCAGATTGCCGGTCTCGGGGCGCACGTAGGCGCCGCCGGCGAGGTCGAGATAGACGGGGTGCGGCGCGCCGAAGGCAGCGTCGCGCTCCACGACGAAGACCGGGTGGCGGCCGACGATGATCGGGAGGTCGACGCCCGCCAGGCGCGCGACCGCGCGCGCCCACAGGCCGGCGCAGTTCACGACGACCGGCGCGTCGATGTCGTCACCGGCCGCGGTCGTCACGCCGGAGACGCGGTCGCCGCGCCGGCGGATCGCCACGACCTCGACGCCCTGCTCGATCACGGCGCCGCCGCGCCGCGCGGCATCGGCGAACCCGTGCGTGACGGCCGTCGGGTCGCCGTAGCCCGACTCCGGCTCGTGGACGACGGCACCGAGCCCCGAGGCGTCGATCCGCGGCTCGAGCCGCGCGAGCTCGCCGGGCTCGAGCAGCTCGGCCCGGATGCCGAGGCTCCGCTGGACGCGAAGCGTCGCCTCGAGCGCCCCGCGCATGGCGGCCGGGACGCCGATCAACGCGCCGCAGGCGACGTAGCCCGCGTCGCCGCCGACCGCTTCGGCGAAGTGCTGGAAGACCCGGAGCGAGCGCAGGACCATCGCGCTGGTCTCCGGCGTCGGGTAGAGCTGCCGGACGATGCCGACCGAGCGGCCGGTGCCGCCGGAGGCGAGGAACCGGCGCTCCAGCACGAGCACGCGTCGCACGCCGAGCTCGGTCAGGTGGAAGGCGAGGGATGCGCCGGTGACACCGCCGCCGATGATGACGGCGTCGGCGGTGCGCGTCACGGCCGGGCGGGCGGCGCGCTCGCCGCGGCCCCGGCCTCCGTCAGGATCCGGACGGGGTCGCCCTCGCGGATCGCGCCGCCGGCCAGCACGCGCGCGTAGACGCGGCTCCAGCCCGGATGGCGCCTCTGCGAGACGCGCGAGTAGTCGCGGTCGCGGAAGACCGGCGCGACGTTGGCGCAGGGGCTCGTGTAGCGCGTGACCTCGAGCAGGACGGTGTCGCCGAGGCGCAGGCGGGTCCCCGGCGAGACCGCTGACCAATCCAGGTCCCGCACCGTGACGTTCTCACCGAGCGCGCCCGGGACGGTCGCGTGACCCTCCGCGCGGAGCGCCGCGATCGCCTCGAGCGCGTAGAGGCACACGGCGCGCTCGGGACCGCCGTGGTGCTCGGCGTCGCGGTGGCCGTCGCCGTCGAGGCCGAGCGCCCCGACGCGCGCCGACGCCACCCGCGTCTTCGGTACCCCGCCCGGCGAGACGCTGATCTGCGCGATGCGCCCGTTCACAGGCTCACCTCCGTGCCGAGGGATCGCTCCCTCGCCCGATTGTACGCGAGGCGGGCGGCCGCCAGGTCCTCGAGCGCCCAGCCGACGGACTTGAAGAGCGTGATCTCCTCGGGCCGGGTGCGCCCGGCGCGCGCCCCGGTCACCAGCTCCGCCAGCTCGGCGACGACGTGCTCCCGCCCGATCGCGCCCTCGCCGAGCGGGATCAGGATGTCGCCGGCCTCCTCCAGCGCGCCCGCGTACGTGTCCACCGCCACGCGCGCGCGGCGGACGACCTCGGTGTCCACCTCGCGGGCGTCGCGCCGGAACGCCCCCACGGCGTCGACGTGCGTGCCGGGACGGAGGTCGGCGCCCGCCACCACCGGCGTCCGCGCCGTCGTCGCGCAGGTGACGACGTCGGCGTCGGCCACGGCCCGGCGGGCGTCGGGCGCGACCTCGACGGCGATCCCGAGCTCGCGGCCGAGCGCGGCGCAGAATTCCCGCGCCCGCGCCGGGTCGCGGCCGACGACGGACACGCTCTCGAGCGGCAGGACCGCCGCGAGGCAGCGCACCTGGAACGCGGCCTGCACGCCGGCGCCGAAGCAGGCGAGGCGGCGCGCGTCGGGCCGGGCCAGGTGGCGGGCGGCGAGCGCCGAGGTGGCGCCGGTGCGGATCCCGGTGAGGAAGGTGCCCTCGAGGAGCGCCAGCGGCCGGCCCGAGGCGCCGTCCATGAGGACGTAGCTCGCGTAGATCGTCGGATGGCCGCGGAGGCGATTCCTCTCGTAGTAGGTCACGAGCTTCGTCCCCAGCGCGTGGGCGTCGCCGTCGTCGATCGCCGCGGGCATGAGGAGGAGCACGCCGTCGTCGGCGACGGGCAGCACGCCGCGCGCCGGCACCCGCGTCCGCCCAGCCGCATGCGCGCCGATCGACGCCGCGAGGGCATCCACGAGACCCGGCGGGTCGAGGACGGCCCGCAGATCGTCGCGCGAGAGGACGAGCACCGCCCGGGGAGGCTCAGGCCGCCGCGCGCCGGATCATCCGCTGCACGCGCGCCTCGAGCACCAGCTCACCGCGCTGGTTCAGGACGCGGTGCCGGTAGCCGACGATGCCGCGGTCGGGCTTCTTCGTCTCCCGCTTGTCTGCCACCTCGACCTCGACCGTGAGCGTGTCGCCCTCGAGCACGGGCGCGACCACCCGAATCTCGCCGCCGAGCCACGCCATGCCCGTGCCGTGGATGAGGCCCGTCTGCATGATGAGCCCTTCCGAGAGGGCGAACGTCAGGGCGCCCGGCGCCGCCCGTCGTCGAAAGACCGACTCTCGCGCGACGTACTCCATGTCCATGAATATGGGCTCCGTGAAGCCGCAGAGGTTCACGAAGCTCACGATGTCGGTCTCCGAGACGGTGCGCCCGAGCGTCCGGTACGTCGCCCCGACCTCGTGCTGTTCGAAGTTCAGGCCGTGCGTTCTCATCGTGCCCCCGTGGCGCCACCGGGCGCGGCGCGTTTCCGCTCGAAGATCGCCACCCAGTTGTCGGAGCGCGGCGTGTACGTGGCGGCCTCCGGGCCCCAGAGATACGTCGTTCGGCCGAGCGATACGAGCTCGACGGTGCCGACCCGATCGTACCGGGTCTGGTATCGCGCGAACCAGTCGAAGATCGTCGTGTCGGAGCGCGGCGTGACCAGCCACGACGACAGCACCTTCACGAAGACGACGAACTTCGGATCGTTGGCCTCGATCTCCCGGATCATCTGGCGCTGCATCGGAGCCGCGTACGGTTGCGGCTCCATCAAGGCGTACGTGTAGACGTAACCGGTGGCCGCCCGGCGCCGGGCGTAGAAGTAGATCTCGGGTTCCGAGCCGATCACCGCGATCCTGTCGTCCGGGAGCGTGCGCTCGCGGATGTGGTGGGCGATCTCGACGGACTCGAGAAACGGATTCATGCCGTAGAGGGCGCGCAGGACCTGGGGCGGGGTGTCTGTGAAGAGGATTGCGCGCTCGAGGTAGACGAGGTGGAGCAGGGGAACCGCGGCTAGCGCGATCGGGAGCCCGTACCGCAGGCTCCGTCTCCGGACGGGTGCGAGGCGTCGCGCGACCGCATCGACCGCGACGCCGGCGAGGATCGCGAGGACGGGGAGCAGCAGGATGAAGTACTGGTTCCTGAAGTAGAGCCCCGCGGAGGTCGCGAGACACGAGCAGGCGAAGAGCAGCACGACGAAGGGGCGTCCCGGGCGCGTCTCGGCGTCCCAGAAGAGCGCCGACAGCCCGAGGCCCGCGAGCGCGGCGGCGAGATACGATGTCGGCAGGATCCAGCGGAGGGCGGACCCGAGATTGGCGACCGCGGTGGCGAGCGACGTCGCCGTGGCGTACTCGAACGCGTAGGTGAAGGTCCAGAACCAGAAATTGGCGAAGGTGCCTGCCAGGGCCATGACGACGCACAGGGCCGCGAACGGCGCCGCCGCGCCGACCACGACCGCGCCGGCGGCCCCGAGCCGCCCGCGCGGGTCGCCCCTCGTCCCGAGCAGGACGTAGAGGACGGCGAACAGCGCGAAGGCCCCGCCGCTTTGCTTCACGAGAAAGGCCGCCCCGAGGAGTACCCCGCTGCCCACGAACCACGCCCGCCCGCGACGCTCGATCGCGTGCAGGAGGACGAGCAGGCCCGCCAGAGCCGGCGCAAGCACGAAGCGCTCGGCGTAGGCCCAGGGCGCGAAGAGTCGCGGGCTCAGCGAGAGGGTGGCGAAGGTGGCGGCCGCGATCACGGCGACGCGCGTGCCGAACAGTCGCCCGGTGAGGAGGAAGACCAGCACGCTCGTCACGGCGTCGACGACGAGCAGCCCGAGATGAATGCCGGTCGGCGTCTGGCCGAAGGCGGCGAGGCTCAGGGCGTAGATGGCGTAGATGCCCGGCATCTTGAAGTTGTACGCCTGCGCGTACGGCGGAATGCCCGCGAGCAGGAGCTGGGCGAAGTACGCGTACTCGCCCTCGTCGCGATCGAGCGGCAGGGCCAGCAGCCGGGCACGGACCGCCGCCGCGGCGCCGACGAGCAGCGCCAGGACGACCCAGCCCCACACGGCGGGCCGCGGCCGCCCGGACCCGGCGGACCCGCTCACGGCGCCACTCTCTGGTAGATAGTGATTCGCGGTCCCTCGCTGGCCTCGCGGTACCGGTGAAAATCCGGCTCCGGGATGTTTTCCCAGACCGTGTCCACGGTGGGCAGCTGGATCTCGCGGTAGCGCTGGAGTGGAATCTCCGTCCGGAGATAACGAAGCGTCCGCTCGACGTCCGCGTCCACGGCGGCCCGGTTGACGGGGCTGCGGAACCGGAGGAAGAAGCGGGCGATGATCCAGTCGGGGAGCGGCCAGCCGGCGAGGCTCTGACAGCCCTGGCCCCCGCGCACCTCGAGGTCGGCGGCGTAGAAGCGCAGCGGGAGGTCGCCATACGTGATGAACACCCGCTCGCCTGGACGTGCGTGGGCGCGGAGGTAGCCGACGATGGCCGCGATCGGCCCGGGCGCGTCGTGAGTGACCTCGTACAGGTACTTGACCGGCGCCGAGCCGAGCTCCCCTCGCGCGAGGTCGCCGCGATCCAGGAAGACGAGTAGCGCGATGCCGACGATCGCGAGGATCCGGCTCGTCGACCAGAGCGCGCGGAGGACGGCCGCCTGGAGGAGCGCGAGGGCGGGCAGTAAGGGGACGACGTAGCGGAAGAAGGCGAACGGCGCCGCCGAGAGCGTCAGGACGTAGCCGAGGCCGAAGAGGACCAGCGCCAGGCACGTGCGCGGGACGGGCCAGGCCTGCCAGAGCCGGCCGGCCGCGAGGACGATGGCCGCTGCGACGAGAAGGCCCAGGAGCACGACGGAGCAGGCGTGGAGCTCCAGGCCGACCACGTAATGCCACAGGGTCCGCGCGTAGAGCCCGGCGGAGGCGACGGCCAGGGCCACGCGGCTCTTGCCTCGGAGGTCGAAGATCAGGAGCCACGGCAGGTTGATCGCGAGCGTGACCAGGCCCGCGCCACCGAGCCGGAGCGCCGTGGGCGCATCGAACGGAAACGCGAGGAACGCGAGGGCGAGGCCCGCAGCCGTCGCGACCATGGCCAGGTAGTTCGAGTGGAAGAGCACGCTCATCGCGAGCGCCAGGCCGAGGACGGCGCCGCGCCGGTCGCGGAGCAGCGCGAAGAAGAAGTAGAGGACCCAGACCGTCGCGAGCGCGGCGATGGCGTAGTAGCGGGCCTGACGCACGTGGAGCAAGAACGGGACCGAGGACGTCAGGAGGAACGAGGCGACCAGGGCGAGGGCGCGGTCCCCGAAGAGGGAGACCCCAACGGCGTAGAGCGACACGATCGTCAGCACGCCGAGCGGCGCGAAGGGCAGGCGCGCCGTGAAGGTGCCGGCGCCGAGGAGCTTGAACGAGAGCGCCTCCAGGTAGAACTGGGCCCAGGGCGTCTGGCGCCAGAGGTAGTTCGCGTCGAAGTCGGTCGAGCACTCCTGGGAGATCAGGTTGCGGCCGTCCCAGGCGATCGGCACGCCGAAGCGGAGGACACGTTGGGCGAGCAGCGCGGTTTCCGCCTCGTCGTCCCACAGATAGCGTCGGTCGAGGCCGGCGAACACGAGGACGGCACCGAGGACGGCCACGAGCGCGAGCAGGGCGGTCGGCCGGGTCACCGGGAGCACCCTACCCGACGGGCGTTCGCTCGTCTACTCACCGAGGTAGGCGCGGCGGACGTCGGCGTTGTCGGCGAGCTCCGCGGCGGTGCCCGCGAGCGCGATGGAGCCCGTCTCCAGCACGTACCCGCGGTGGGCGATCGAGAGCGCCATCGCCGCGTTCTGCTCTACCAGGAGGATCGTCATCCCCTGGCGGTTGATGTCGGCGACGGTGTCGAAGATCTGCTCGACGAGCACCGGCGCCAGCCCCATGCTCGGCTCGTCGAGGAGGAGCAGCCGCGGGTGGAGCATCAGCGCGCGCGCGATCGCGAGCATCTGCTGCTCGCCGCCCGAGAGCGTGCCCGCCACCTGGCCGACGCGCTCGGCGAGCCGCGGGAAGAGCGCGAAGACGAGGTCGAGGTCGGCGGCGATCCCCGCGTCGCGCCGCGTGTACGCGCCCATCACGAGGTTCTCGCGGACGGTCAGCCGGTTGAAGATGCGCCGGCCCTCGGGCACGTGCGCGATGCCCCGGCGGGCGATCTCGTGGGGCGGCACGCCGACGAGCGGCTCCGCGTCGAGCGTGATCGTGCCACGCGCCGGCTGGAGCAGCCCGGAGACCGTCCGGAGCGTCGTCGTCTTCCCCGCGCCGTTGTTGCCGAGGACCGCCACGATCTCGCCGCGGCCGACCTCGAGCGCGACGCCCTTGAGCGCCCGGATCTTGCCGTACGCGACCTCGAGCCCGTCAACCCGCAGCACGGCGGCGCTCATGCCGGCGGGTGCCGAGGTACGCCTCGATGACCCGCGCGTTGGTCTGGACCTCCCGGGGGGTCCCCTCCGCGATCTTCTCGCCGTGGTCCAGCACGGTCACGCGATCCGACACCTCCATGACGACGCGCATGTTGTGCTCGATCAGGACGATCGCCAGGCCGAGCTCGGCGACGAGGTCGCGCAGCAGGCGCATGAGCGCCCCGGCCTCGCCCTGCGTCATCCCCGCGGTCGGCTCGTCGAGGAGCAGGAGCGAGGGCTCCGAGGCGAGCGCGCGGGCGAGCTCGAGGCGCCGCTGGTCGCCGTAGGGCAGGTTGCGGGCCACGTCGTTCGCGCTGTCGCGGAGGCCCACGCGGGCGAGCAGCTCGCCCGCGCGCGCCTGGAGCGCTCGCTCGGCGTCGCGAAAGCGGGGACGGTGCGAGAGGACGTCCCAGAGCCCGAGCGAGACGCGGGCGTGCATGCCGACCAGGACGTTCTCGATGGCCGTCATGTTCGCGAAGAGGCGGATGTTCTGGAACGTGCGGCAGATGCCGAGCGCCGTGATCTCGTCGGGGCGCCGCCCGAGCAGCGGCGCTCCCTTGAAGGTCACGACGCCCGCGTCCGCGGGGTAGAGGCCCGTGAAGATGTTGAACAGCGTCGTCTTCCCCGCGCCGTTCGGGCCGATGATCGACGCGATCCCGGACTCGAGGCTGAAGTCCACGGCGGCGAGCGCGGTGAGGCCGCCGAAGCGCTTGGTGACGCCGCGCGCCTCGAACAGGGTCATGGGACCGGACTCCGCGGGGCCGGTGGGGGGCGTCATCGTTCCGCCAGCTCGCGGCTGCGGCGGCGCACCGGGAAGATCCCCTGGGGGCGGAAGATCATCATGAGGACGAGGATCACCCCGAAGATCATCCGCTCGTACTTCGCGGGCTCGAGCTGCGTCGGGAGGTTCGCCAGGCTGTAGCCGAGCACCGTCACGCCCGCGTTCTTCAGCTCGTTCAGCCAGAGCGAGAGGCCCTTCAGCACCTGGAGGTTGAGGACCGTCACCACGGTCGCGCCGATCACCGCGCCGGGGATCGAGCCCATCCCGCCGAGGATGACCATCGAGAGCACGCCGATGGACTCGAGGAAGGTGAACGACTCGGGGTTGATGAAGACCTGCTTCGCCGAGAAGAGCACGCCCATCACGCCCGCGAAGGAGGCGCCGCACGCGAACGCCAGCAGCTTCGACCGCACGAGGGGCACGCCCATCGCCTGCGCCGCCAGCTCGTCCTCTCGGATCGCCTCCCAGGCGCGGCCGACGTGCGAGTCCTCGAGCCTCCGGTTGGCCAGGATGACGGCGCCCACGATCACGAGGACGAGGAAGTAGAACGCCTCGGAGTACGGGATGTCGAGCGGCAGGGGCGGGCGCCCGATCGGCGTGATCCCCTTGGGTCCGTTCGTGATGTTGATCGGCTTGTCGAGGTTGTTGGCGAGGACGCGGATCACCTCGCCGAAGCCGAGCGTCACGATGGCGAGGTAGTCGCCGCGCAGGCGCAGGACGGGCAGGCCGAGGAGCACGCCGGTCCCGGCGGCGACGAGGAGGCCGACCAGGAGGAAGGCGTAGAACCAGATCGGCGCGAGCGGGAAGGCGTTCCCGCCGAAGATCTGGTTGGCCTGGGCCGAGCCGAAGATCGCCCACGAGTAGGCGCCGACCGCGTAGAACGCCACGTACCCGAGGTCGAGCAGCCCCGCGAGGCCGACGACGATGTTGAGGCCGAGCGCGAGCGCGGCGAAGATGCCCACCTGGGTCGCGACCTCCAGGTAGTAGCCGTTGAAGTACCCGATCGCGGGCATCAGGACGAGCAGCGCCGCCCCGAGGAGCGCCGCGCGGAGCCACGCCGGGATCCGCGCGACGTAGGCGAAGAGCAGCGAGCCCTGGAACAGGAGGAAGACGAGCACCGAGCGGGGAAAGGTCGCGACGGCCCACGCCGAGACGGCGACGAGGCCGACCGCGAGGGCCGCCTGGATCATGCGCGTCCCCGCACGACCTCCCCGAGGAGGCCCTTGGGCCGGAAGATGAGGATGAGGATCAGGACGGAGAAGGCGAAGATGTCTTTGTACTCGGCGCCGAAGGCGCCGCCGGTGAGCAGCGAGAGGTACGAGGCGGCGAACGCCTCGAGGAGCCCGAGGACGATCCCGCCGAGCATCGCGCCCGGGATGTTCCCGATCCCGCCGAGCACCGCGGCGGTGAAGGCCTTGAGGCCGGGGACGAACCCGGTGTAGGGATTGATCAGCCCGTACTGCACCCCGAAGAGCACGCCCGCCGCGCCGCCCATCGCCCCGCCGATCAGGAAGGTGAGCGAGATGATCCCGTTGACGTTGATCCCCATGAGGCTCGCCGCCGCCTGATCCTCGGCGACGGCCCGGATCGCCGTGCCGACCCTCGTCCGGTTCACGAGCGCCCAGAGCACGCCGAGCATCGCGAGCGCCGCGACGATCACCCCGAGCGACTTCAGCGGCACGTCGACGGTGGAGGCGAGCTCGAAGCGGACGTTCAGCGCGTCGATCGTCGGGTAGACGAGGTTGAAGGCGTTGCGCCAGAGCGACTCGACGAGGCGGATCAGGTCCTGGAGGAAGAACGAGACGCCGATCGCCGAGATGAGCGGGATCAGCCGCGGCGCGTTCCGCAGCGGGCGGTACGCGACGCGCTCGACGGCGACCGCGAGGAGCCCGCTCGCCGCCATGCCGGCCGCGAGGACGCCGAGCAGCAGCAGCGGCCAGGGCAGCACGTCGAGCAGCCCGGCGGCCTTCACCTCGAGGAGGATCTCGACCCCGACGAACGCGCCGATGATGAAGATCTCGGAGTGGGCGAAGTTGATGAACTCCAGCACGCCGTACACCATCGTGTAGCCGAGAGCGATCAGCGCGTACATGAAGCCGAGGATGAGGCCGTCGAGGAGGACCTGGGGGAAGATGCCGACCAGGAGCTGGACGTCCATACAGGAGCGACGAGGGGCGGGCGGGAGCCCTCGTGAGAGCGCCCCGCCCGCCCCTCGCCGCCGACCCTCTCGCCGGCCTCGCTACTTCTTCGCCATGGCCGGCGGGGCGATGGTCAGCTGCTTGACGATCTTGTTGTCGCCCCACTTCTCGGAGTTGTCGCTCACGACCTGCAGGACGAAGTAGAGCGCCTTCTTCCGGTCCCCCTTGCCGTCGAACTCGATCTCGCCGGTGATGCCGTTGTACTTGACCTTCCGGATCGCCGCGGAGACGTCCTCGCGGGTGGGCGCCTTGCCGCCCTTCGCCGCCGCCTCGATCGCGCGGAGCGCGATGACCGCGGCGTCGTACGCCTCGGCCGCGTACGGTTCGGGGTTCTTGCCGAACTTCTTCTTGAAGTCCTCGACGAACTGCTTGGCCTTCGGGAGCGCCGACGCGGGGCCGGCGGCCGAGGTGTAGTACATCCCGACCACCGCCTTGCCGGCGATCTTGACGAGGTCCGACGAGTCCATCCCGTCGGGCCCGAGGAATTTCGCCTTGATCCCCTTTTCGTACGCCTGCTTGAAGAAGGGCGCGCCCTGGTCGTAGATGCCGCCGAAGTAGATCAGGCCGGGGTTCTTCGCCTTGACCGGGGTGAGGATCGGATCGAAGTTCGACTTCTCCTCGGTGCCCTCGAAGCCGAGGACCTTGATGCCCTTCTTCTCGGCGTCGGCCTTGAAGAACTCCGCGACACCCTGGCCGTACTGGGTCTTGTCGTGGATGATGTAGACCGACTTCACCTTCATCGTGCCGTGCGCGAACTCCGAGCCGACCACGCCCTGGACGTCGTCACGGCCGCAGACGCGGTTGACGTTCGCGTAGCCGCGGTCCGTGACGGTCGGGTTCGTGTTCGCGGGCGAGATCATCGCGAGCTGGACTTCCTTGTAGACCTCCGACGACGGGATGGCGACGCCCGAGTTGAGGTGGCCGATGACGGCGAGGATCGCCTTGTCCGCGATGATGTTCTTCGCGTTCGCCACTCCCACGTCCGGCTTGGCCTGGTCGTCGAACGGCACCAGCTCGACCTTGTAGCCGAGCTTCTCGAGGTTCCCCTTGAACTTCTCAATGGCCAGCTGGGCGCCCAGCTTGATGCCCTCGCCGAGGGCGGCCTGGCCACCGCTCAGCGGGCTCTGCGTCGCGATCTTGATGGTGCCCTTGCCTTGCGCGGCGAGGCGCGACGCGGCGGGCAGCGCCACGAGCGCGAGGACCGCCAGCACTGCGAGGGTGAGGCGAGCAGGGTAGCGACTCATCGGGACCCCTCCTTGGTCGTCGAATCGGCGTGTCGACGCGCGGCCATTATAGCGGCGGAGTACGGCCGGTCAAGTCACGCGCCGCGCGGATCGCCGCGAGAAACCCGCGCGTCGCGGCGGCGGGATCGGGGGCGCCGCACACCGCGGAGATCACCGCGACGCCGTCGGCGCCGGCGCGGATCACCTCGGCGACGTTCGCGTCGGTGATACCGCCGATCCCGACGAGGGGCCGCTCCGTCAGCGGCCGGATCCGCCGCAGGAGGTCGGGGCCGACCAGCTCGAACCCGGGCTTGGTCGCCGTCGCGAACATCGAGCCGACGGCGATGTAGTCGGCCCCGTCGTCGCGCGCGCGCGTCGCCTGCTCGAGGCTGTGGGTCGAGCGCCCGAGGATCATGCCGGGGCGGAGCAGGGGACGCGCGGCGCCGGGCGGCAGGTCGTCCTGGCCGAGGTGCACGCCGTCGGCGGCGACCGCGAGGGCGAGGTCCACCCGATCGTTCACGACGAACGTCACGCCGGCCCGGCGGCACCGCGCGCGGAGGCGCTCGGCGAGCGGCAGGAGCCGCCCCGAGGGCCACGCCTTCTCGCGGAGCTGGACCATGCGGCAGCCACCCTCGATCGCCGCGGCGAGGATCTCGTCGAGGTCCCGGCCGCGCGCCGCGGCGCGGTCGAGGATGACGTACAGCGTGGCGTCCATCAGCCGCGGAGCCGGGCCGCGTCAACGCTCGTGAAGCGCCCCTCGACGAACGCCGGGTCGTTCAGCACCCGGATGAGGAACGGGATGGAGGTCTTCACGCCTTCGACGACGGTCTCGGCGAGCGCCCGGCGCATGCGGGCGATCGCCTCGGCGCGCTCCCCCCCGCGCACGACGATCTTCGCGAGCAGCGAGTCGTAGAACGGCGGCACCGCGTAGGGCGCCATGAGGTGGCTGTCCACGCGCACGCCGAAGCCCCCCGGCGGCACCCACGCGGTGACGCGCCCGGCGCTCGGCGCGAAGGTCTCCGGGTCCTCGGCGTTGACGCGGCACTCGATCGCGTGCCCGTCGAGGCGCACCGCGTCCTGGCGGTAGCCGAGCGCCTCGCCCGCGGCGATCCGGATCTGCTCGCGCACGAGATCGATGCCGGTGACCATCTCGGTCACGGGGTGCTCGACCTGGAGCCGCGTGTTCATCTCGATGAAGTAGAAGTCGCCCGCCTCGTCCACGAGGAACTCGACCGTGCCCGCGCTCACGTAGTTGACCGCGGCGGCGGTGGCGAGCGCGGCGCGGTGGAGCCCGCCGCGCGTCTCGGCCGTGAGGGACGGCGCGGGCGACTCCTCGACGAGCTTCTGGTGGCGGCGCTGGACCGAGCAGTCGCGCTCGCCGAGGTGCACGCGGATGCCGTTCTTGTCGCCCAGCACCTGCACTTCGACGTGCCGCGCCTTCTCGAGAAACTTCTCGCAGTAGATGTCGGAGGAGCCGAACGCGGCGCCCGCCTCCGTCTGGCAGGCGGCGAAGGCCGCCGGGACCTCCGCGCGCTGCCGCACGGTCCGCATGCCGCGCCCGCCGCCGCCCGCGACCGCCTTGAAGATGACGGGGTAGCCGATGCGGTCCGCGACCTCCTGCGCTTCCGCCGCGTCCTTGAGCGGGAGCTCGCTGCCCGGGACGACGGGCACGCCCGCCTGCTTGGCGAGCTGGCGCGCCTGCGCCTTGTCGCCCATGAGCCGGATCGCCTCGGGCGAGGGACCGATGAAGGTGATGGAGCAGGCGCGGCACACCTCGGCGAACGCGGCGTTCTCGGCGAGGAAGCCGTAGCCGGGATGGATCGCCTCGCTGTCGGTCACCGCGGCGGCGGAGATGATCGCCGGGATGTTGAGGTAGCTGAGCCGCGCGGCGTCGGGGCCGACGCAGATGGACTCGTCGGCGCGCTTGACGGGCAGCGAGCCCGCGTCGGCCGTCGAGTGGGCGATGACGCTCCGGATGCCGAGCTCGCGGCAGGTACGGATGATCCGCAGCGCGATCTCGCCGCGGTTCGCGATGAGGATTTTATGGAACATTTGAACAGGGCGCGGGCACCCGGGCTTTCGCCACGCCCGCGCCCCGCCGGAACTTCACGGGTCCGACGATCACTCGCCCCACGAGAGTCCCGATTACCCCCCGAGCAGGCGCCGCCACTGGGATTCGATCTCGGCCATGCGCAGGCCGTACACCCGGCGCGTCGCGTCGTCGATGCCGTCGCCCGCGGCCAGCCGGGCCAGGAGCTCGCGCATCGCCTCCATGCCGCCGCGGTCCAGGAGGTCGCCGACGACCCAGAGCGCGATGTCGTAGCCCGCCCGCGCCCGCACCGGGTCGGCGTCGGTCACGAGCGCCTCGACGCCACCGAGCGTGAGGCTTCCGGGCACGCGCAGCATCGGATCGGCCGCGGCCCCCTCGAGCGCCTGCGCGAGCCCCTCGTGGAGCCAGCGCGGCGCGCGCCCCCGCGAGAGGTGGTGGACCGCGGCGTGCGCGTACTCGTGGACGATCAGCCGCTCGAGCTCCGCGGCGGGCGGGAGGGTCGGCGGGAGCGGCAGCCGGATCTTGCCGTCGAAGAGCCCCGTGGCCCAGCCGTGGACGCGCGTCACCTTCTCCCACTGGCGCTCCTCGTACAGGACGACGCTGATCCGCTCGCTGGGCGCGTAGCCGAGGGCGCGCCCGACCCGGTCGGCGGCCGCGTCGAGCGCGGCGACCACCGCGCGCCGCGCCTCCTCCCCGCGCGCGCCCCGGTACTTCACGACGAAGCGCGGCGTGACGATCCGCGCGAAGCCGGCCTCGGCCCGGCGCTCACGTTCCACCTTCTCGAGGAGCCGCCGCGCGGCCTCGTGGTCGGGCTGGCGCTCGAGCACGGCGCGCAGGTGGGCGATCGCGCGGTCGGGGCTGTCGCGCTGGTCGTAGAGGTGCGCCAGCAGCAGCCGCACGTCCGCGTCGAACTCGGCGCGCACCGCGCTCTCGAGCGGTCCCAGCGCCTCGTCCGGCCGCCCCGCGTGGACCGCCGCGAGGCCGAGCCCCTTCCAGAGCGAGGGGGCGTCGGGCGCTTCACCGAGCGCCTGGCGGAAGAGCAGGAGCGCCTCGTCCGGACGCCCCTCGCGCAGCGCCTGCCAGCCCCAGCCCTCGAAGCACCGTCCGACGTCCTCGCGCCGGGCCGGGCTCGCGGGATCCGCGTCCGCCGCGCGAGCGAAGCGCTCGCACGCGCGCGGGAACTGGCCGGCCGCGTAGAGGCTCAGAGCCTCCTGCATGAGCGCGCGCGTGACGTCGGCGGTGGTCGCCGGCACGACGGCGGGCGCGGGCTCCGGGGCCGGGTGGCGCCGTCCCGCCGACCAGCCGAGCCCGAGCGCGACGAGGCTCAGGGCCGAGAGGGCGGCGACGGTTCCGAGGCGCGCGCGGCGGGGGGGTCTCACGGCCGGGGACTCAGCGCGCCGGCTCGATCAGGAAGAGGGGCTGCCCGTACTCGACGGCGTGCCCGTTCTCGACGAGGATCTTCGCGATGCGCCCGCCGACCTTCGCCTCGATCTCGTTCATGAGCTTCATCGCCTCGATGACGCACACGATCTGCCCCTCCTTCACGACGTCGCCCTCGCGCACGTAGGGGTCCGCGTTCGGGGACGGCGCGCGGTAGAAGGTGCCGACCATCGGCGACTCCACCGACACCGACGAGGACGGGACCACGTCGGTGACGACCGGCGCGGGGGCGGCGTCGGGCGCGCCGGACGCCGGCGGTGCTCCGTGAGCGGTCGCGCCGGGCCGCTGGACGCGGACGCGAACGTCGCCCCACGCCACCTCGATCTCGCCGAGCCCGAGCTCGTGGAGCGCGGCGCCGAGCCGTCGGGCCAGCGCGACGACCGCCTGCTCGCTCGTCTCGGGACGCGCCCGCCCGCGGGCCATCACGTCCCCGCCGCCGCGACGCGACCGAGGTACTCGCCGGTGCGCGTGTCGACCTTCACGACGTCGCCTTCGTTGAGGAAGAGCGGCACCTGGAGGACCGCGCCTGTCTCGAGCCGCGCGGGCTTCGTGCCGCCCTGCGCCGTGTCGCCGCGCACCCCGGGATCGGTCTTGGCGATCGCGAGCTCGACGAAGTTCGGCAGCTCGACCGCCCCCGGCCGGCCCTCGATGTAGAGGACGTCCACCTCGGTGTTTTCCCTGAGGTAGTCGCGCGCCTCACCGACCTCGTCGGGCGAGAGCGACACCTGGTCGTACGACTCGGTGTCCATGAAGTGGTAGCGGTCGTCGCGGTAGAGGAACTGCATGTGCTTCTCCTCGAAGTCGACCAGCGCCACCTTCTCGCCCGAGCGGAACGTGTTGTCGATCACCTTGCCGAGCCGCATGTGCTTGAGCTTGGTGCGGACGAACGCGCCGCCCTTGCCGGGCTTGACGTGCTGGAAATCCACGATCGCGTAGGGCTCGCCGTCGAAGACGATCCTGAGCCCCTTCTTGAACTCCGCCGTCGAGACTTGCATCGCGCTCTAGCCTTTCCGTCGCTGGCGGGCGCGGAGCGTCGTCTCCAGCCCCTCGCGCGCCGGGCCGTTGTCGGGATCTCTTCGCAGGATTCGCGTGAAGACCTGCGCGGCTTCCTCGACACAGCCCTGCTCCAGGCAGAGCGCGCCGAAGGCGGCCGTCGCGAACGTGTCGTCGGCGAGGACGCGGCCGAGGCCGCTCGCGTCCTCGCCCTGGGGCGTCGCCGCGCGGAGCAGGGCCGCCAGCGAGCGCGACTCGCGGTCGCCGGGGTCGAGCCGCACCGCGGTCTCGAGGTGCGCGACCGCCCGATCGACGCGACCCAGGCGGCGATGGAGCTCCGCCGCGAGGCGATGGGCCTGGACGTCCTTCGCGGCCAGCGCGAGAATCGCGTCCGTCTCCGCGAGCGCGTGCGCGAGCTCGCCCTCGGCCGCGAGGGCCTTGGCGAGGATGAGCCGCGCGGTCGTGTAGTGGGGGTAGCGGGCGAGCCCGCTGCGACACAGCGTCACCGCCTCGCGCGTGCGCCCCGCCTTCCGGTAGAGATCCGCGAGCTGCGCGAACGCGAGCGAGCCGGGGTCGCGCTGCAGCCGCTCCTCCTGCCGGCGGATCGCGTCGGCCAGCGCGGGCTCGTCCATGGCCATGGCGAATCGGTTATACGGAGCGCCGGTTTCGGTTGTCAACACGGGTCACGTCCCGAGCGCGGCGAGGACCGCCCGAACGTCGGCCGCCGGGACGTCGTACACGAGGCGGAACGCGCCGATCCGCGGGGCCAGCACGAACGGCACGCGGCCGTCGCGCGCCTTCTTGTCGCGGGCGATCGCCGCGACCACCGCCTCGGCGTCGAGCGCCGGCGCGCGCACGGGGAGGCCGACGGCGGCGAGCAGCCGCTCCTGGCGCGTCACCGTGTCGGCGGAGGCGAGTCCGAGCCGCAGGGCGAGCCGCGCCTCGGCCACGATGCCGAGGGACACCGCCTCGCCGTGGGCGAAGCGCGCGTAGCCGGTCGCCGCCTCGAGGGCGTGCCCGATCGTATGGCCGTAGTTCAGGACGTGGCGCAGCTCGCTCTCGCGCTCGTCGCGCTCGACGATCGAGGCCTTCAGCCGGCAGGAGCCGCCGACGATGCGCTCCACGGTCGGCAGGTCGCGCGCACCGAGCGCCGCCGCGTCGCGCTCCACCTCGGCGAAGTAATCGGCGTCGAGCACGATCCCGTGCTTGACGATCTCGGCCAGGCCCGAGCGGAACTCGCGCGGCGGCAGGGTGCGCGTGGTGGCGGGATCGCAGATTACGAGCCGGGGCTGGTGGAAGGCGCCGATCAGGTTCTTCGCCTTCGGATGGTTGACGCCGACCTTTCCGCCGACCGAACTGTCCACCATCGCCAAGAGCGTCGTCGGCACCTGGAGGAACGGCAGCCCGCGGTTGAACGTCGCCGCGACAAAGCCGGCCAGGTCGCCGACGACTCCGCCGCCGACAGCGACGACTAGCGTTCTGCGGTCGGCCTGCACGTCGGCGAGGCGGTCGTACAGCGCGGAGGCCGTAGACAGTGCCTTCTGCGCCTCGCCGGGAGGGAGTACGGCCGTCGCAACGTGGAAGCCGGCCGCGGCCAGCGCCTGGGCAACCGCGTCGCCGTGGGCGCGGACGTTCTCGTCGGTGACAACGAACGCGGCCGATCCCTGGCAGCGCTGCCGCGCGAACGGGCCGACGGTCGCTGTGTCGCCGCCGGCGATGTGGATGTCGTAACTGCGTTCGCCGAGGTTGACGCGAAGCGTGTTCATGACGGACATTGTAGAGCGTTCGTGCGCGACCAGGGTCGCCGGGCAATCTTCATCCACTTTTCGCACGGCCTGCGACGACTCAACTCATTTCGCCAATAGGCTTTATCAGCAAAGCGGCCGGGGTGTCCCTTGCCGCACGGCGGGACCGGATCGGATG